>NZ_JACBYC010000248.1 GCF_013415425.1 Gemella sp. GH3
GAATGTTGAATAGTAATATATATATATATATATATAATAGTAGTTTCATACATGGATTTTATCCCCTAAATACCCTTTAGAAAAACGAGATTAAATAACAACACATGATTAAAACTATTACGAACACTATTATAACTATAATAAGGTAGGATTCATTTATAAATGAATAAAAAAGACTGCTGACAAATTACATTTGTCAACAGTCTGAGAAAATAATAATCAGTTACTTTTTTAATAAAAATAACAAATTACACTCCCTGGTATCTCATATCAAATAAATACAACGTAGTTTATTTATTCAATACTATAGAATTCTATATTTCTTTTTTACGAAAAATATAAAAACTAAAAATAATAATTAACAATCCTAATCCTTCGAAAAATAGATTTGTTACTTTACCTGTCTTAGATAAAACTTTACTATCTTTTTTCTTAGAATTTGAATTTGGTATTAATTTAGCTTGTTCATCTATTACTGTTAATTTATTTCCATTTGTAGTTGACTTGTGGGCTGTTGTTGTATCTTTTAATACTTCTACATTTCCTTTATTATATTACAGTATATTACAAAATATCTGTTTTTCACTGGATAATAAAAACAGTAAGTGTGATAGTTCACGATACGGAACTATCACACTGTAAATTACATTTAACTACTTCACATAAAAAGTGCTGAATACTATTTTTACTATAATTTATAAATTTAGACTATAAGATGTATATTAGAACAATATGGACTATAAGTTCAACAAAGATATTAATCTAAAAGTTTATAAACTATTTACTTAATTAAATTCCCCAGAATCATTGATTAAAGATATAATTTTTATCTATATATCATATTTTTTACTCTTATTTTATTATAAATTTTTTAGATATAACATACTTAATAATTAATCAATAGCATTACGCTGTTCAAATTAACTATCCTCCCTTATTATCAATTTATCCCTTCAAATAACTTACTTATGAATCGTATAACCTCATTTATTATAACACAGTTTTATTAAACAATCTATATCCAATATATAAAAATTTCTACAACATTGTGTATTAAAATTCAAATATATAGAATCAAAATAAGTATATCAATAAAATCTATTATTTATTATATCCCTAATACTTTTAATTATATTCTTTTCACAAAAAAGTATTCGGAATATTTGTCATCATCATTTTTATAAAATCCTATCTGTTCATAACCTAAAGCTATATAAAAATCTTTCCCTTGAAAATCAAAAGTATCTAATCTTATTGTATTAGCTCCCATGCCCCCTGCTCTACGTTCCAATTCTTTCATAAGAGAAGTCCCATAACCTTTTCGTCTATAATTTTCTTCTACGAAAACAGTAGAAATATAGCATATTCTAAATGCAGTCATACATGCATCTAAGCCAGCCACTAGAACTCCATTATCTTTAATACCTATAGATACTCTTCCATTAATTTTGTTTTCTATAAACATTGAATCATATTTGTCAAGTTTGTCATCAATAAATTCTACATCGTCCTTTGATAAATTAATTATCTTCATAATATAACCCTCTCCAATTTCAAATATATTTTTTAATTTGTTATTTTAAATTTAAAGTTTACATATTTTCAGCTGAATCAATACGACGCTCTAAATCTCTACTAAGATTAACCATCAAATTAAACTTATTGTTTTCGCATATAAACAGAACATAACTGTCACTCTCAATATCCATAGCTCCAAGACATAAATTATGTTCTGACAACTTAATATTTAAAGTTTTACACCAACTAGAAATATCATCATTCTCACTAAACCATTCATCTTTTACATCAAATGAATATTTATCTGCCAAAATTTTTATACCAAAAAGAAAATCGTCTAACGATTCTTTTCAATCAAATTCACATACAACATTAATATTAATAAGTTCATCGACGATAGCAATTCAAATAATCGTGTCTACTTCATCTTCATCAATTCCCCTATCATCATAATTGTCTATATTTTTTTCAAAATAATCGTGTGGAGACTGTAAACATAATTCCATATTTGAAATGAAATTGTTACATCAACAGATAAACTTTTCCACTTCCATACTTTATATACACAAAAAATAATACATAAAATTATAATAATATATAGTGCATTTCCTTTTAGAATATCCATAATAATCTCCTTATTTTATGTTAATAAAAAATTTTTAATTTCTCTATTTTTAAATAACTTCATAGAATTATTATTAAATTAATATAAAGAATTTTCAAATAAAAGATTAAAAATTTAGTAATAACTATATTAGATATTTTGTAAATTTACTTTATTACTAAATCAAATTATTTATAATATAGTTTTATATAAAGTTAGCTAAATCTTTAAAATTATTTTAAACAAAAAACAACTAATATACTTACATAAATAAAAAATACTTCTGTAAAATTATTTATTTCTAATATTTTTTATATACTCCTCTAAATTTACTGCTCTATTATATTTTTTAGTAGCAATTTTATCTTTTTCTAAAATAACTTTATTCAAATTAATACCATTCACAGCAGCAATTCCAACCGCATAATGTATAACGTCAGCTAGTTCATTTCCCAATTGATCTTTTAAATCTGTATCTTCTGACAATTTTCTACCAGAAAGTTTGTTCAAAACCTCTGCAACTTCTCCAACTTCTTCAATTAATTTCATAAATAAACTTTGGTCGTTAAAACCGCTATAATTACTTTCTAAATAATTTTCTAACTCTTCTATTGTAATTCTCATCATTACACTCCTTTTTAATTTTGAAAATTATATTTTGTAAATATTAGTCCAAAATGAATCTCCAAAATCAGAAACCATATCAGCCAAAAATAACTTCATAAATAGTTTATTATTCATAACCTTAAACATTTAAAAACCTACTTTAATAAAAATTAAATATTTATTTAATATTAAGCTAACATATACTTAAAATTTTGTAAAGTGTTTATTTAATATTTGTTTGTATTTATTTTAATCATTATTTAATATAACAATTAACCACCAATTTCTAAGTAGATCGGTGGTTATATTTTCTTTATTATTTAACTATTTATTTAGTATCTTTTTACTTTAAATTTTAACTTAGCTTTCCCATACAATATCTACAATTTCAAAATTATTATCAAATTTTACTGATAATATCTCATCACTGTTTTCCTGTGATATCATATAATCAACAATAATTACATTTTCTCCAGCTATCCAAAAACCTATACTTGTAATTTTCATACACTCAACAAATTTTCCTATATCTTCTGGTAAATCCAGTCCAATCTCTTCCCTATGAAAAACGATATATTCATTATCTTCTGATAAATATTTCTCTAGTTCCTTTCTAGCTTTTTCATCATATTCATCAAAATTATTTAAAAAATTATTTAAATCATCTAAAAAATCTAATGTTATTGGAAAATTTTTATCATACCAAAGAGTTGTATTTATTTCATTTACATATTTTTCCCAAAGTATGATGGTATCATCTAAATCGTAATCATTTAAACCTTTTTCTAAATTTAGTTCTCCAAAAAATTTATGATTTATTTTTTTCATAATAGACCCTCTATTTTTTCTTATTCTAGAAATAACACGTTCTTGATATACTGTACTTCTTATCGCTGTCATATCTACAAAATTCATATCTAATATCAAGTACCCGTAAATTTTACCTTATTTTAAGATTAAAATTTAGTATCCCAAATATTCACCTTCAAATACAAATTTTTCAGGGTTAGCTTTTATATAATTTAACTCACTTTCTTCCCCATCATATTCAAAAACAAAATCTTCTACTTCATCTAAAATCTTAAAAAATTCTTCTTCGTTTTTATCTTCGGATTTATCTAACATTTCTTGTCTTTCATTCCTATCAAAAGAAATTGTACCACCTAAGTAGCCAATTACTCTTTGAAAATTATTAGCATATTCATTCATTCCAAAATATTTGAAACCTTTTATAACATCTTCCCAAACTATCCCTGTAGAATTGAAGAAAAATTGATAATGTCCTCCATTATTTACTTCTGCAAAATACCAAGTAATAGCAAACAAATACCTTTGCTCTAAGGTAAAATTCTCTGCCGATTTAATATAATCTTCATAACTGTCATAAATATTAATTATATTCCACATTGGATCAACAATATCCCAAGAATCATTACAATTTTGTATGTCCTCAATAGTAATTTTTTTGTAAATTTTTCTCTTTTGTAGCTGCATAGTTTCCTCCTTTTTATTAACATATACTTTATATTTTTCGGCTATATAAGGATACTTTTCTTCATTTCTTCCAAGTACTTTCGCTAGCTCTCCAAAATAGACAAGTTTGCAACATCCATTAATAACTTGTATATTTCCTAGCTCTACGGCTTTGTCTAAAATACTTAAAGCCTTTTTAGAATTTATTTCAAAATCGTAATTTATATTTTCTGCTAATTGACTATATGCAAAGCCATATCGATAATACCATATTGCATCTCTTTCTTTTTCTGGTACCATATCAAAAACAGCAATTGCATCGTCGTATTCTTCCACATTGATATAGGCTCTTCCAAGTTCACTTAACAATTTTGCATCTAGGTTTGATAAATCAGAAAAAGTTAACAGTTCAATAATATAATCTCTATCTTCCCAATAATCTAAACTTTCTATTATTTTAGTTTTTTTTTCATTACTTAATATTTTAAATTCTTCTTTTGTTAGTTTCATAAATAACCTCTTTTCATTAATATAAATTTATGCAAGTTCTAATTCACAGATGATTCTTTTTGTTCCGTGTTCATCAATAGCAGTAATTTTGATAGAATCGAATCCATTTTTTATTACTTCTTCAAAAGAAATTTTTTCTCCATTAATTGTTGTTGTAAAATCTTCTTCATCAAAATTAAAGTCCTCTTTTTCTTCTTCAAAATCAATATTATAGATAAAGTCTATTTCTATTTTAGAATTTTGAATTTCTAATTTTGAAAGCGAACGAGTTTTTATATCATCTAAATTAAATTCATCACAAAAAATTGAATTGTATCCATATTTTGCTTGATAGTACAGTAAAATTTCTCTTCCTGAATTAATACAGCGAGCTACTATCATACAAGGATTTTCTTTTCCCGTTTCTTCCTCAAAAATACTACAAATCATATTATTATATATTAATGAGCCATAAAAATAAACTTCATAAAACTCGTTAAAATCATCATTTTTTAATTTATTGAAAATATATTATCAATATTTAATATGTTATAATTCTCTTCTTTTAAATAAGTTGGTATTCTCATTATGTTTTCTCCATTTTTTAAATTTTCTTCATCACATATCTCCATTATTATAAGTATACAAATAACTGATATAGGATTTTTCAAACTTCTTAAAGTCTACATATACAGTAGTATTTACAAGATATATTTCAGCAATAATTTAAATTATTAATTTTTATACTTATCTATAAATTAACTTACCTCCTATCAAACGTAAAAATATCTTAAATCACAATATATGGTAGAACTATTCTTTCTGTATCTATTCCTTTTGATTTTAAGAAATTTTCAAATCCATCTTTTTCACCTTTTTCCACATATTCAAACCATAATGGATAATACGTTTCACAATAAGAGAGCAATAAATCAAAATATTCATTTTTATAACCTAATTTTTCAGCTACAGCTTCCATCTCATCTACTGATTTTAATTCTTCTTCTAAATCATTATCTATTAATACTCCCCAAGGCAATTCATGCAAAGTAAAATCGTGATACCTAATCAATGTTCTCAGTTTTAGTTCTAATGCTTTCGTATGATTAGGATTATGTTTTAATACTTGCAGAGCCATATTCATAGGTGAAATATCAAACTTCCACAAAAGTTCCTCTAAATTCATTTCTATTAAAAACTCTGCAAACTGATGTCCATTTTTTAAATCATCTTTCCAAACGATCTCAAATTTTTTAAAAAATTGTGGAGTTATATGTATTATATTTTTATTTTGTCTGATAAAGCTTATCAACTCATCAAGATTTGGCAATTCTTGTAAATCTGATTTCTCCCAATCAGATAACATTTTATGACGATTTTTTCTCTGTTCCTTTGTAAAATAGTTATTCAATGGATAGATTAGATAGATTCCCAAATAGTTTTTTAAATGTACATTCATTATTTCACCTACGTTAAAAAATAAAATTTTTATCAATTACACTTTAATATTTCTTCATAATAATTAATTTTTTCTTCTAATTTTTTAATTAACTCTTCAGATGAAGAAAGTTACTAAAAACATTGATATGATATGACTAAATACAGATTTTTTAGTTATATAATGTCAATGTTTTTATTTATTAATTTTTGACAATAGCACAACAGTTTCAACTTGCGCAGTCTGTGGGAACATATCCAAAGGTATTACCCTTTTTATCTTATATTTTCTAGTTAAAATATTTAAATCTTTTGCTAATGTAGATGGATTACAACTAACATAAACTATCTTTTTAGCTTTTGTTGATAATAAATGTTTAGCTAAATTTCCTAATCCTGAACGAGGTGGATCTACTATAACAACATCAAAGTTTATTCCTTCTTTTCTCCATTTCTGTATAATATTAGTAGCATCTCCCGCTTCATAATTACAGTTTGTTAGATTATTCAATTTTATATTTTCTTTAGCATTTATTATGGCATCTTCTACTATATCTACACCATAAATTTCTTTGCTATATTTACTAACATATTGCCCTATTACTCCAACACCACAAAACGCATCTAAGACTACATCAGATTTTTTAATTTTTGCAACATCTACTACAATATCAAATAAATTTTTTGTCTGTATCGGATTTAATTGAAAAAACGAATTTGCAGATAACTTATAAGAGACATTCCCTATTTTCTCTATTATATAATCTTTTCCATATAAGGAAATAGTTTCATCACCTAACAATAAATGACTTTTTTCATTAGTTATATTCAGAACTATACTCTTTATTATTTTTTCTTTTTTTAGATGATTTACAGCTTTTTCTAAATTATTTATTTTCCTTGTATTTGCTATAAATATAACCTGAACATCTCCTGTAGCAAAAGAAGTTCTCGTTGAGATATATTTTATTCCTTTAAATTTCTTAGAACTAGATACAGGCAAATTAAATTTAACTATACTTTTTTTTATGAGTTCTGTTACCTTATTACCATTTTTATGTAGTGCAACACAATCTGTAACATTTACTAATTCATTAGTTCCTTCTTTGTAAAGTCCAGCTATTAATTTCCCTTTGCGAATAGCTACAGGAAATTGATTTTTGTTACGATAATGTATTTGTATAGGACTAGCAATAGTATTCTCTATTTCAATATTTTTCCCTTTTAGATACTTTGAAAAAGCATCAACAACTATATCACGTTTAAACTCCAACTGTTTAGCATAATCTACATGGATTAAATTGTATGCACCGCTATCCAAAAATTCTTTTCTTACATTACTTACCCTATATGAACTCTTTTCTTTTATTTTTAACAAATTAGCCTTAATATATTTCGAATTTTCCTCTATAATTACACATTCTACAATTTCTCCAGGTAAAGCACCTTTTACAAAAGTAATTTTCTTCTTATAATACCCTATACCTTCACCATTAATACCATTTTTTTTTATTGTCAGTAAAATACTTCGTTTCATTTATTACCTGCCATTAAAATTTTTATTAAAAAAATAAACTAAATTTCTAAAAGTAAAACACATTTAAAAATCTAGTTTTGTGATAATAGATAACTAATAAAATAACTTATAAATTATTTTATAGTTTTAATCTCATTATCTAATTCTTCTACCAATTCAATCAGTCTATCTATTTGCTTTAAGTCTACACTTTCTGGTTTAATACTATCTAACTCACTTGCTAAATTTTCAAATTTACTTTTTAATTCTTCTAAAATATTAACAGACATAAATATCTCCTTATTATTTAATATTATAATTATATAATAAATTTTATCTAAATACCACATTTTTATTTAACAATAACTCATAATATTTTTTAAAAATTTGACACTTTATTATTGATATTTTCTCAAAATATATTATTATATTTATAAAGCTATTTATAGTTAAATTAAGGAAAGGGTGTTATCATATGTTCGTAAACTTGATAATTACTTTATCAATAAGTTCACGTATTTTAGAAGTTTATAATTATATAATTGAATTTCTAAATAATTTTTCTACATTGTCAATATTTTATGCTATAAATACATTAATTGTTCTAACAATAATATTTTTAGAATCACAAAAAGCATCATCATCTTGGGCTTGGATTTTAGTATTATTACTTATACCATACCTAGGATTAATATTATATTTAATTTTAGGAAGACCCATATATCGAGAAAAAATCTTTCCATATTCTAAGCAGGAGAAGATAGAATTTCAAAAAAGCCTGTTAGAAACAAGTACACCTTATAATATTAGTAAAGAAGAAGATGTAAAATATAGAAATAGAAATTTAATAGCTTTAAATTACCACTCTGATCAATCATTTTTATCAGAAAATAATAAAATAAGTATTATTACAAGTGGAGATGAAAAGTTTAAATTATTATTTGAAGATATAAGAAATGCAAAAGAATATATACACATTCAATATTATATCTTAAAAAAAGATAACATAGGAAAAGAGCTTTTCGATTTACTAATACAAAAACTTAACGAAAATGTCAAAGTATATATACTTTATGATGATATAGGATCTAGAACATTAAACAAATATACTCTAAAAAAATTAATCGATGCAGGAGCTAAGGTTAAAAGTTTTTTCAAATCATCACTACCACTTATAAACTTACGTATGAATTATAGAAATCATAGAAAAATTGTTGTTATTGACGGTAAAATTGGTTATACTGGTGGCTTTAATGTAGGTGATGAATATCTAGGAAAAGACAGAAAATTAGGTTACTGGCGAGATACTCATATAAGAATAGTTGGAGATGCTGTTGCAACTTTAAATTTTCGATTTATAGATGATTGGAATTCACAAGTTTTAAGAAAAAAACAAAATGAATTAATTGATTTAAACGAAAAACATCTGTATAATTATGAAAAAAATACTGGTAATATACCAATTCAAGTTGTTACTAGCGGTCCAGACGATAAATTAGAGCAAATAAAATACGGCTATTTACATATGATAAATAGAGCAAGACAATACATTTATATTCAAACTCCGTATTTTATACCAGACGAAAGTGTCATAGATGCTCTAAAAATGGCTATTCTTTCTGGTATAGATGTTAGAATTATGATACCAAGTATTCCAGATCACATTTTGGTTCGCTGGGGAAATTATTCTTATGTAGGAGAATTAGCTAATGTGGGAGCAAAAATATATGAGTACAAAAAAGGGTTCTTACACGCAAAAACTATCATAATTGATGACGAAGTAACTAGTGTAGGTAGTGCAAATTTTGACAATAGGAGCTTTAAGCTAAATTTTGAAATAAATACTTTTATTTATGATAAAGAAACTACTCAAAAATTTAGAAATATATTTAATAATGATATAAGAAATTCAAAATTACTAACAAAAGAAAAATACAATAACAGAAAACTTACTATAAAATTCAAAGAAGCGTTAGCAAGATTAATATCACCTATTTTGTAATAACAATAATATTGTCTTTTTATACAAAATATGCTATATTTACATTACTAACATTTAGGAGGAAACTAAATAATGAAGAAAATGAAAAAGGTAATTTTACCTATAGCACTTAGTGCATCAGTTATAGGATTAGCTGGATGTTCTAACTCAAATTCTGAAAAATACATCACATCAAAATCTGGTGATGTAACTCAACAGGAAGTTCTAGATAACATAGGAAAACAAACAATTTCCAAAGCAGCTACTGACATAGCAATCAAAAAAGTACTATTAGATAAATACAAAGATAAAATCGATGAAAAATACATAGAAGAGCAAATAAAAACTGCTCAAGATAAATATGGTGGAAAAGATAAATTCGAAGCAACTTTAAAACAACAAGGATTTACATTAGATAAGTATAAAGAAGCATTAAAAGTTCGTACTGCACAAGCATACATGATTAATGATTATAAAAATGTTAAAGAAGAACAATATAAAGAAGCTTACGAGAAAGATAAAATGCAATATCATCTTGCACATATTTTAATATCTGTTAAGAGTGCATCAAACCCTAATGGACTTAGTGAAGAAGAAGCTAAAGCTAAAGCAGAAGAAGTTTTAGAAAAAGTTAAAAACGGCGAAGATTTCTCAACTTTGGCTAAAGAAAATTCTACAGATAAGTCTAATGCATCTAATGGCGGAGATTTAGGTTGGTCTTCAAAAGAAAGTAGCTCATTTGTATCAGAATTTAACGATGCTGCATTCAAATTACAAAAAGGAGAAACTTCTGAAGTTGTAAAAACTCCTTTTGGATACCATATTATTAAATTGTTAGATACAAAAGAAGTTACATATGAAGAACAAAAAACTCAAATAGTAGAAAAAATGGCTCAAACTGCTGTATCTCAAGATGCTACAATTTATAGTGCTGCACTTAAAAAATTATTTGAAGAATACAATGTTAAAGGTACAACTGATGATGTTACATCTTATATAAATGATATGTTATCATCAAAAGCAGTTACTCAGCAACAATAATAAAAAAGTCCTCAATATTAATTGAGGACTTTTTTATTAATTAATTTACTTATGATATTTTAAAATATATAATAAAAATATTTAGCATAGAGTTTCCCCACACTAAATATTAATATTATGTAGTTGCCATAATATAATAAAAAGAATAATTATAAATCGTATCTAGCACCTAAAATTTTTATAGCATTTTCTATTCTATCCTTAGTTGGCGGTTCAATATGATCTAATTCATATTTTATACCCAATTCTTTATATTTATATTTAGCCATATCATGATATGGTAATACTTCTACTCTTTCTATTCCATTTAATGTATCTATATATTCACGTAATTTTTGCAAGTAATAATCATCATCTGTCCATTCTGGAACTAGAACGTGTCTTATCCACATTTTTGCTCCATTATCACTTAGAAAATTAGTGAATTTTATAATATTTTTATTTGTACGTTTTGTTAATTTTGTATGTATTTTATCATCAATATGCTTCAAATCTACTAAGAATAAATCAGTTAAAGAAATCAACTCTAATATTTTTTTATTCATCGAAGGAGCATCAACATAGAAACCACCGCAAGTATCAACACAAGTGTTTATACCTATTTTTTTTAATTCTCTAAAAAATTCCAAAACAAAGTCTAGCTGTAATAATGATTCTCCACCACTGACAGTGACTCCACCACCTTCACTAGCTTCAAAGAAAGGTCTATAACGTATTACTTTTTTCACTAATTGTTCTACTGTGTACTCTGTAGCTTTAGGATTTTGTAATTTCCAAGTATCTGGATTATGACAATAATTACAACGTAACATACATCCTTGAAAAAAAACTACAAATCTTATTCCTGGACCATCAACATTTCCAAAAGATTCAATAGAGTGTACATTAGCAGTTAAATTAGTATTGTTTTTATTTTCTACCATAATAATTACTTCCTTTCTTTATATTTACATTATCTATGTAAATATATAAATTTAATCAATATATAATTCATCTAAATTGTTATAATAATACAAATAAATTAATTTATTATATTGTCTTTTTATTGTGTTAACAAAAAATATCTTAAAAGCAAATAAAATAATACACAAAATCATAAATATAAAGCCATGTATAAAAAAAATATTGTTAACAGTAATAGTATTACCACTAATAATAGATAATACCGAAATAAAGATAAAAACAAAAATTACAATTAATATTGCCCTATTCAAGCCAGTTGACAGATTTTTATGAGTTTTTATTACATGATTTCTTATTTCTAACATTTCCTCTAATTTATAGAAATTATTCTTTATATTATAAACTTGCTGTTTTGATAATTTAGGGGGGCTTATGTGTAATAAGTACATTAAAGTAGTAATCATACTCATTGATACCTCCTATTTTTATATACTATCATAAAAAAAGGAGAGCAACAAGCCCTCCTTCTCTTTTTTAATAAACTAATCCTTATTATCGGAATTGGTGCATTGTACGGCTTAATACGTCACGTTGTTGTTCAGGTGTTAAGCTGATTAAACGTACTGCATATCCTGATACACGGATTGTGAAGTTTGGATACTCTTCTGGAGCTTCTATAACTTTAAGAAGAGTTTCTTTATTAAATACGTTAGTATTTAAGTGGAATCCTCCTTGTTGGAAGTATCCGTCCATCATTGCTACCAAGTTAGTAATTCTATCTTCGTGGTTTTTACCTAATGAATTTGGTGTGAATGCAGCTGTTAAACTGATTCCATCACGGCTATATTCGTATGGTAATTTAGCTACAGAGTTCAAGCAAGCTAATGCTCCACTTTGATCACGTCCGTTCATTGGGTTTGCTCCTGGTGAGAATGGTTCTCCAGCACGACGTCCGTCAGGAGTGTTACCAGTTTTCTTACCGTAAACTACGTTTGAAGTAATAGTTAAGATTGATGTAGTAGTTTCGTTTGCACGATAAACTGGGTGTTTTTTAAGTTTTGTCATAAACTCTTTTAGTAATTCTATTGCGATATCATCTACACGATCATCATCGTTACCAAATGTTGGGAATTCACCTTCAACTTTATAGTCTACAGCTAATCCTGTTTCTTCATCAACGATTGGTGTTACTTTTGCATATTTGATTGCTGATAAGCTATCTACTGCTACTGAGAATCCTGCGATACCTGTAGCCATAAATCTTCTTACATCAGTATCATGTAGAGCCATCTCTAAACTTTCATAAGAATATTTATCATGCATATAGTGGATTACATTTAAAGTATTGATGTATAGTTTACATAACCATTCCATAAATACATCAAATTTTTCCATAACTTCTTCATATTTCAATTCTCCACGTAATGGCTCAGTTACAGGTCCTACTTGATCTCCACTGATTTCATCACGTCCACCATTTATAGTGTATAATAATGCTTTTGCTAAGTTAGCACGAGCTCCAAAGAATTGCATATCTTTACCAGTTGTCATACCAGACACACAGCAAGCTATTGATTTATCACAAGTTTGTAAGAAGTCTGCCAATAATTCATCACTTTCATATTGGATAGCTGAGTGATTGATTGAAGACTCTGCACAGTACTCTTTGAATCCTTTAGGTAATTTTGAAGACCAAAGGATAGTTAAGTTTGGCTCTGGTGAGTTACCCATATTATCTAATGTGTGGATAAAACGGAAGTCTGTTTTTGTTACTAATGATTTCTCAGCATCTAACATTTCTCCAACTATTAATGTAGCCCAAATAGGATCTCCAGAGAATAATTGGTTATAGTCAGGAGTACGAGCAAATTTAACCATTCTTAATTTAAGAACTAAGTTATCGATTAATTCTTGTGCTTCTACTTCTGTTAATGATCCATCTTGTAAATCTCTTTCGATATAAATATCTAAGAAAGTAGCTATATTACCGATACTCATAGCTGCACCGTTTTGTTGTTTGATTGCTGCTAAGTATCCGAAGTATAACCATTGAACAGCTTCACGAGCATCTTTTGCAGGTCCAGAAATATCAAATCCGTAAATTTGAGCCATTTCTTTTAATTCACCTAACGCTCTAATTTGCTCATTTACTTCTTCGCGATCACGGATTACATGCTCTGTCATAACTCCGTCTGCTCCAATTTTTTGTAAATCAGCTTTTTTGAATTCTATTAATTTATCAACACCATAAAGTGCTACACGACGATAGTCACCAATGATACGTCCACGTCCATAAGCATCTGGCAATCCAGTAATAACACCTGATCTACGAACAGCTCTCATTTCTGGTGTATAAGCATCAAATACTCCTTGGTTGTGAGTTTTACGATAGTCTGTGAAAATTTTGATTACTTCTTCATCTACTTCGTATCCGTAAGCTTTACAACTTTGAACAGCCATATTAATACCACCAAATGTCATAAGCGCACGTTTAAGAGGTTTGTCTGTTTGAAGACCTACAACTTTCTCACGGTCTTTGTCTAAATAACCTACACCATGTGAAAGAATTGTTGATGGAATAGAAGTATCCATATCTAAAGTTCCACCAGCTTGACGTTCTTGACGCATTAAGTCATTAAATTTTTCAACTAAAACTTTTGTATCTTCTGTTGGTCCTACTAGGAATGAAGAGTCACCACGATATTCTGTATAGTTTGATTTGATAAAATCTACTAGATTAACTTCTTTCTCCCATAATCCACCAACAAAGGCTTTTTTTGTTTCTACTTTTGTTGACATATTTGTCACTCCTTATAATTTATTTTATTTTACAGTTTTAGTGTACAACAATTACAATGTTATTTCAATAACACTTCACAAGTATATGTGAACAATTTGTGTACAAATAATATAGAACAATAACACAAGACGGACTGTATTACTTAACTTTAATATCTATTTTTACATATTTTTAATATGAAAACAAAGTGTAAAAGCATAGAAATTAATATGAAAACGATTTGTAACAACATTCAGTGAATAACTTCTAAAAACTTACATCTGTTACTATAACTGTTATAATTCCTTTAATTTTTTTGACAAACCGGACAGAAATATGTAGATCTAGTTTTTATAATTATATTCTCAGTCTCATGCCCTAAAGGACATTCTTTTTTTCCATATATTTTTAAATAGTTTTGCATATTTCCCTCTCCTCCGTCGGAATGTACATAATCAGAAATAGTTGATCCTCCTTGAGTTATACTAAATTTAAGTATTTCTACAAGAGTTTCAAATATACGTTTTTTTTCTTCAAGTGTTAAACTATCTGCTGTTCTTTCTGGATTAATCTTTTCTCTATACAAAACTTCACACGCATAAATATTTCCACAACCACAAAAAACATTCCCTTCTAAAAGCAAAGCTTTTATTTTCTGTAATTTATATTTTTTTTCTTCTAGTTTGGCTAAGAAATAATCTAGACTATTATTTTCAAAAGGCTCAGGAGCCAAGTTTTTAAATGGTTTAAAATTAGAAATATTGTCTAGATATCTCAATTCACCAAAACGTCTTATATCACTAAAAACTAACTTTTCTCCTGTAGATAATTCAAAGATTATATGACGATGCTTGTAATAATTTTTATTAGTAATTTCTCTTTCATCATTAACTACAAAATAAGCTCCCGTCATCCCAAAATGAGTTACTAAATATCCTTCATTTAAAGTGAAATAAACGTATTTTCCTCTTCTTTCTAAATCTAAAATTTCTTTACCAATAACATTATCACTAAAATAAGATAATTCATCTTTTACTAAAGCAAGTTTCCCATTTTTATGAGATTCACTAATTATATTAGAGTAAGTTACATTCAATATCTTTTTATTAATAACATTAGGCTTTAAACCTATTTTTATATTTTCTACCTCTGGTAATTCTGGCATATGTCCTCCTATAATTATAAATGGTGTGAAAATGACGATTAAATATAGTATTTTATACATTGATATTGTATTAAGTATGAAATATAATACTATAAATTAATCGTCATATAAAATATTTATTGTTAATTATTTATCAAAATATAATTTTTCGAATTGATCTATTTTTTCTTCAAATAGTTTTACTGCTCTCTCAATAGGCTCAGAAATAGACATATCTACTCCAGCATTTTTTAGTACTTCTATAGGATAGTTAGAATCCCCTTTAGATAAGAATTCATCTATATATACTTTTGCATTTTTACTATCTTCTAATATTAAACTTGACAATGCTTGTGCAGCAGAAAATCCTGTGGCATATTGGTAAACATAATAATTATAATAGAAGTGAGGTACTCTAGACCATTCAGTTGCTATTTCATCATCATAGATAAATGAATCTCCATGATATTTCTTAACTAATTCAAAATACTTTTCATTTAGGTATTCTGATGTCAATACTCCACCTTCTTGAATAGTTTTATTAATTAAATGTTCAAATTCTGCAAACATTACTTGACGATATAGTGTAGATACATATCCTAAAAGCTCTTGATTTAAAACTTCTAACATTAATTGTTTGTTGCCCTCTTTTTCGAACTTTTTGTATAAATAATTTGATAGAAGAGCCTCATTACAAGTAGAAGCTACCTCTGCTACAAATATAGAATAACTACCATAAGTTTGTGGTTGGTTCTTTCTAGTATAGTAAGAATGCATAGAATGACCTAACTCGTGAATTAAAGTATATACATAATTCAATGTTTCATCATAATTTAATAATACATACGGTTTTGTAGAATATCCTCCCGAAGAGTAAGCTCCTGAACGTTTACCTTTGTTAGGGCGTATATCAATCCAACGTTCTGTAAATGCTTTTTCCATATCTTTTACGTATTCTTCACCTAAAGGCTTAACAGCTTCTAAAACTAAATTTTTTGCCTCTTCAAACGTAAACTTAGTAGGTTCTGCGTCCACCATAGAAACCGCACGATCATAAAGTCTAAAATCGTCTGTTCCTAAAACTTTTTTCTGTAATTTAT
Organism: Gemella sp. GH3; assembly: GCF_013415425.1. Taxonomy (GTDB): domain Bacteria; phylum Bacillota; class Bacilli; order Staphylococcales; family Gemellaceae; genus Gemelliphila. The sequence continues at coordinate 16,592 of NZ_JACBYC010000248.1, forward strand.
AATATTTGTGTAAAACATTTAAATTATTATTTATAGTTTTTACTAAATTATCATAAACTTCTTCTGGTATATGATTGTTAAACAGTGCTTTATGACGAGTAGAACTATATTTATGAGTATCTGCATAATATTTATTAGCTTTTAAATTTCCAGATAATGTTGAAGCTAAAGTATTTATATGTGATTTATAATACTTGTACAACGTCTTAAATGTATTTTTTCTAAGCACTCTATCGTTACTTTCCATATACTGTCCATACGTACCGTGATTTAGAGGCAATTTATTCCCATCTTTATCTTCTACTTCTCCGAAATTTACATCCACATTATTTAAAGCTGAGAAAGTATCACTACTTGCAGATAAAGCACTTCCTGCCATAGAAATAACTCTCTCTAACTCTTTATCTAATGTATAAGGACGCACCTTATTAGTTTTTTCAAACTCAAATCTATATACTTCTAACTCTTTTACTTCTTCTAAATACTTGTTCAATGTTTCTTCATCTAGCGCTAATAATTCTGGAGTTAGAAAAGACCATTCAGTATAAGTTCTTACATATAAATCATATGCTTTGGCATACATTTCTTTATATACATTATTAGTTGTATCTTGATCATTTTTAAGGTGTGCATAAACATACACTGTTTCCAATCTCAAATAATAAGATTCAAAAGATTTCATTACTTCTAACAAATCTTGTGCACTATTTGCCAACTTATTTTGATAATTTTTAATATTTATTATATCTTCTTCTGCTTTATTATATTCTTCCCAAAAATCTTCATCTGTAGAAAATATTTGTGTTAAGTCCCAAGTTTCTTCTATTTTTACATCTTTTCTTAGTAATTCTGACATATAATCTTACTCCTATCATTTTTTTATAATTATATCAAATGTTTCTTATATTTACTATAAATTTTTTTAATTATTATTTAATATCATATGATCATAATTTTCGTGACCTATCCATATTTCTCCTTGTTTCGTGAAGCCAAAACTTTCATACAATTTTTTAGCTCTTATATTACTTTGTGCGACATTTAAACTTTTTATTGGATAAGTTTTCTCACAAAATTTCTTCAAAAGTTTTGTTCCTACACCTAGACCTCGTGATTGTTCAAATGTATATAATGTATCTAAATATAATTCATTAGGCAAAGCTTCATTATAATCAAAGATTATAGAGTTACTGCTCAAATTATATTTTTTTACTATATGATTAAACCAGTAATCTCTAGCAGTCACTACATTATCATAATGATAACTAAAAGAAAAACCTAATATTTCTTCTTTTTGTATAATTACATCACAATATTTGTAACTAAAACGATCATTCTCTGAAACAAAACATTCTTCTAATATTTTATAAAACTTTTCTTTCCCCGTCTCTTTCAAAATATCTAATTCTAACGACAAAATAAATTCATATATTCCGTCTAATACTCTTATATCTTCTTTTGTAGCTGGTCTACTTTTTAACATACAAAATTTCTCCTTAATTATAATTCTACTTCTCCCACATTTGCATATCTAGCAAATGAAGGCTCATAATTTCTAACTTTATACCCTAGCTCAGCAAGAATCACTGCTACATAAGCTGCTCTTACTCCAGTAGTACAATATGTTACAATTAATTTATTTTTCTCTATTCCTAACCCATTAAGATAAAAAACTATTTCTTCCTTTGATTTTAGGAACCCTAGTTCATCTACTAATGTATTAAATGGTAGAGAAATAGATCCTACTATGTGTCCTGCTTTATTTTCTCCGTAAATTACTCTACCATTATATTCTTCTTTTAATCTAGTATCTAATATTTGAACATCATTATTTTTCGCTATTGTAAGTAGTTCATCTGTAAATATAGCTTGTACATTATCTTTAGCTTCTTTTCTTACTATATCTTCTACATTAATTCTATCATCTTCTTTATTATATACTTTATTAAATCCTAATTTCTGAATTTCATTATAGCCTCCATCTATAAGTTTTACATTTTTTAAACCCGCAAATTCAAAAGTATAGATGATTCGTCCTTCGTCCCCAAAACCTTCTTTTGGCATAGTAAATCCATAAGCTAAAACTTCTGTATTCTCATTAATATTCAACTTTTCAAATATTTCTTTATAATTATCTTTTGATAGTAACTTTCCTAAATCTTCACTACCAAATTCTCCTAATAAACTTATATCCGTCCAGTCTACAACAATAGCTCTATCGTACATTTGAGAATTGTCTTCAAGCATATTTCCTCTAGCATCAATAACCACTACATTGTCTCTATCTCTAGACTCTTTAAGATAATTTACTCCCACAACCTTTTTACTATTAAATTTAGTCATAATATATTACCTCGCATAATCTTAATTAATTTAATTATACTATTAAAAAAAATAAAATTCTATAATATTGAAAATGTTTGTATCATTTATAGAAATTATAAAAATAAGTGTTGTTTGAAAAATGCTAACTAAAATAATTTTATAAATAGTATTGATTACTATTTACAAAATAAGATCTACATGCTATAATCTAAATCGAAATAATTTCATTTTAAGGAGTAAATATGAATAAAAACAAAAAAATAATAATTGGAACGACAGGGGTTATTACTACGTGTTTACTTACTTTTGGAATATACAAATTTAATAATAACGATAATAATAACCAAGAAAAACAAAATATTACTACTATAAATTCTAATTTAGATAACAAAAAAATAAACTACAAAGATAAAATAAGCACTGTTGTAGTATCAGAAATAACAGAAGATGGATACGTGGCTATACACGATGATCACACTCATTTCGAAAAAGGTATTGTTCCATACAACGCAAAGATACTTGACACTTTAGTTATGAAAGATGTTAATTATGTTTTAAAAGAAGATGATATTCAGTACGAGTTAGCGCAAGGATATGTAATAAAAGTAAACAATAAGTTTTACTATTATCCTAAAAAAAATGTAGAACAGACTAACATCGTTACTGAAGAAGAAGCAAAAAAAATAACAAAAAATAACTATAAAGATAGTACAAATTCAAAAGATTCTACTAACGGAATAGCCGGAATTGATTACCCTACTAGTGACGGATTCATTTTTTCAAATGAAGGTCAAATAATGGGACGTACAGTCTTAGGACTAATACTGTCTCATAATGGGCATGCACACTTTATACCATACAGCCAATTAAGAGGGACAAAATGGGAATACTTAATTCCAAATGAAAATAATAAATACAAAATGAATTCTAATATTAACTATCTAAATAATAAAAATAATGACGGGTATATATTCGATCCTAATGATATTGTTGGGGAAACTGAAAATGGATATATAGTTAGACACGGAGATCATTTCCATTTTATTCCCAAAAAATATGTTAATATAGAAATTCCTAGTATATCTACACAGGATATTCCTAATCAAAAAGATTCTAACGAAACAAAAAAAGATATTGAAGATCCTAATTATCAAACTAGCAAACTAAAATTTTCGGGTATCGATTTTCCTACTAGTGATGGCTTTATCTTTAATGGACAAAATATCGAATCACATACTGATTATGGAATAATTGTCAATCACGATGGTCATAGTCATTTTATACCGTACTATCAACTTGTAAATTCAACGTGGGAAAATTTAATACCAAAAGAACAGATAAAAAAAGCTAGAGATGAATATAATAAAAAGCTAAATATAGATAGCAACAATATCAATACAAACGATAAAGACAATAATGACACTGATTTAGATATTGATGCTAAAAGAAACTATTTAGCAAAACAACTAGATTTAAATGTAAATTCTATAAAAATAGTAGAAACAAATGAAGGATTAGCGTTTATTTATCCACACGGAGATCACAGTCATTCAATATTAGTAAAAAACGTTGACATCAATAAACCAATAGAAGATCCTCATCACGATCATCATCATAACAACGGAACAGAAACTTTAAAAAAATTAGGATTTGATGATGAAACTATTAATGATATTATTCACGCTAATGCAGAAACAGATTTTCCAAAAGATGAAACAGATACAGAAAAAATGAAAGAATGGTTAAAAGCAGTAAAATATATTAATATAGGGCAAAAAGAAAATCCTCTAAAAAGAAAAGGTCTAGAATTAATGCCTAATATTGAAGTATTAGGCGTTGGATTTACACAAATAGATGATGTTACACCATTGTATCAATTCAAAAAACTAAAACATTTATGGCTAACAAAAACAGGTATTAAAGATTATGCATTCTTGAAAAATATTCCTACATTAGAGGGAATAGACATATCACAAAATGATATTTCTGATATTTCGTTTTTAGAAGAATACCCTAATTTAAAATCTATTGCTATAGCTGGAAGTAATATTACTGACATAACTGTTCTCTCTAAACTAAAAAAACTAGAATCACTAAACCTTGATTATAATAACATAAAAGATTTATCACCACTAAAAAACTTAAATAATCTGAATGCGGTAAGTTTAGAAAATAATAATATAGTTGATATTAGTCCTTTAAATAATAAATCAAATCTAACAAGATTATTTTTATCAAATAATCCTAAAATTAATCTTGAAAATTTAGAAGCTCCTAGTTTAGAAGAACTTACAGTAAATGATTCTAACTTAGATAATGTAAAATTTCTATCTAACTTACCTAAAATAAAATCATTAGTGGCTAAAAATAACAAGATAAAAGATTTAGAAAAAATTAGTAACAATTCACTTGTTGCACTAAATTTAGAAAATAATAATTTAACTACTTTACAAGGAATTGATAACTTTAGCAATTTAGAAAATCTAAATGTTTCTAAAAATAAGATAACTAATATTAATATACAAAAAAAACAAAACTCACTTTCACTTCTAAATATAGAAAATAATATATTGAAAAGTTTAGAAGGTATTAATAATTTCACAACTCTAATTACATTAAATGCTAATAGTAACTTTTTAAAT
>NZ_JACBYC010000234.1 GCF_013415425.1 Gemella sp. GH3
TACACCCTAGAGTTCGTCGGCAGCGTCAGATGTTTATAAGAGACAGGAATAATTCCATAAGTAACTAGTAATTTTAGATTGTTAGTTAAATCGCTAAGATTAATAATATATCCATACATTGGAAGTAAAACGTAATAATTCATAACAGACATCGCTAATGTAATAGCAATTGTAGCAACAATGCTACCTATTATAAATTTATAAAGTTCTTTTTTATAAAATACAGATAAACAAGAAATAAATATTATTTCTACGATTATATTTGCTATGCTTCCTGTAGGTTCATGAGATATTAACAAGAAGTGTAGGAAATTTTTAAGAATAGATATAACTATTGTTTCTTTATAGCCTAAAATTAAAAAGCCTATAAATAGTGGTATCATTGATAAATCTAACTTTAAAAATGGTGGCAAAAAAGGAACTGCCACAGCTATTAAAGATAGAATAAGAGATAGTACTGCAAGTAATGCACTTAAAATTATTGAATGTGTATTTTTATACATTTTAACTCCTTTTCTATCTTCTGAAGGTATAAAAAAAACGTGTTAAAAAACACGAGGTAAAAGAATGTACTACAAAAATGAGGTCTTTATAACCTCAAGATGTTTATCTTCTCCCATCCAGACTATACTGTCGGTTTTGGAATTTCACCAAATCAGCTTTCGCTCACGGACTATAACCGCCGGTTAGGAATCTCACCTTACCCCGAAGATAATATTAATTTTTATTAAAATCAGTATAAATCTTGTAAAGATAAAAGTCAAGTGAAACGATAATAAAAACGCTTGGTATATTTTTGCAAAGTAAACTATTAATAGTGAATTTCTACTTATAGGTAGACAGATATGATATAATAATTAGTTATAATTACTATATAATTTTAAAGGAGAAGAAATGAAGCAGACTACATTACAATTGTTTAAAGAAGTTTGGTCAAATATTTATAAAAATAAATATAATTACGTAACTAATGCTATGTTACTTCAATTTTTTATAGTATTTGGTGGAGTAACAATATTATCAATGATATTTGAATTAATATTAGCAGTCTCTAATCAGACAAATTTAACTCAAACATCTATTTTAAGTATTTTATTTAATCCTTGGGGCTTAGTTTTAATTTTAGTATATATTTTAGTATTATCTTTTTTAATGTTTATCGAATTTTCTGTATTAACGATAAATGTTTATGGTCGCTCTGTAGGTCGATATTATTCTGCAAAAGATTTTATTAGAAATGCTGCTAAAAAATCAAAAATGTTAGTAGGACCACAAATTATATTTTTCTTACTTTATTTTGTAAGTATGGTACCTTTTGCTAATCTAGGCTTAGGATCAATATTAACTAAAGATTTATATATTCCAAAGTTTATAACAGGCGAACTTATGAAAACTACAAGTGGTTTAGTAGTGTACATAATATTGATTTTAATTTTATTATATTTTAATTTGCGATTATTTTTTGTGTTGCCTTTAACAATGATTAATGATAGTAACATTTTAGAGAATATAAAGAAAAGCTGGCAGTTAACGAAAAAAAATAAACTAAAATTGTTAAGTGTAATATTTTTGTTTGAATTAATATTTATTTTTATTTTAGTAGCTGTCATAGTGATTCTAGTGTTATTATTTACATACTTTGATAGTGATGGGAATAGTTTATTGTTACAATCGCTGTTCTTTACTCTACTAAAAGGTATCATGTTTTCTTTTGCTGCCTTATCAAAAATTGTAATTATTACTACTTTGGTTACTATTATTAAGAATTATGATGAAATAGGAGAAGATTTTAAGGTAAGTAAAGAAGTTAATTACGAAAAATCAGAGAAAAAGAAATCAAAAATATTAGTAGTATTCTCGGTGTTGGCTATAGCAGGTGTATTTGCTGTAAACTCACTCACTATATATGCTAGAGAGCTTAATGAAAATAGTATTATAATTGGGCATAGAGGATATGTAAAATATGGTGTAGAAAATTCTATAGAAGCATTAGAAGCGGCAAAGAAAGCTAATGCAAATTATGTAGAAGTCGATATTTTATTAACAAAAGATAATAAATTTGTCGTTATGCATGATTATAACTTGAAAAGATTAGCTAGTGTAAATAAAAAAGTAGCAGATATGACTTATGATGAAATAGTAGGACTAAAGATTAAAGCAGGAGATTTCGAAAGTAGAATCCCATCATTTGAAGAGTTTGTATATAAAGCAAAAGAATTAGATATAAAACTATTAGTTGAGCTAAAACCTCATGGACAAGAGCCTGATAATTATGCAGACTTAGTAATAAATAAATTAAGAGAGTTACAAGTAGAAAAAGATTACAAAGTTATGTCTTTAGACTTAAAAGTTATAAAGGAAATAGAGCAGAAAGCACCGGAGTTTAATACAGGATACGTAATTCCTCTTCAATTGGGAGGCTTTTCGGAGAAGAATGTAGATTTCTACGTAATAGAAGATTTTTCTTTTAGTCAAGAAAAACTTTCAGAAGCTAAAGATAGTGGCAAAGAGTTATACGTTTGGACTATCAATGATAAAGACACTATTATAAAATATTTACATAGTGGTGTTGATGGAATTATAACTGATGAGATAGAGAGCGTTCAAACGGAAAAACAAATTTCTAAAGAAAATAACAACTATTTCTATAGAGTAATTAATATGATATAAAAGTCTTAGTAATATACTAGGACTTTTTTTATTTACACGTGAAACTTTGGATGTAGTTTATGGATTTATATTACGATAAAGTAGTATGTTATGAGATTTAAAAGTGTTTTTATTCTTGTATATTAAAAATATAAATAAATAATTTTTGACTAAATTATTAAATAAATAATAAATTTTGGAAGGATATTTATAGTATATCTTCCTATCATTTTATATTGAAACAGATTTTTGTTATTGTTCTTAACTATAAAATATTACTTTTGTATTATATGTTCAATCTTGGCTGTTATTTTCTTGAATTCTTGGCAGTTATTAAATCAATGTTATTGTTATATATAGATAGTTATTTTTGTTTATTTATTAAGCTGTTTTTCATTATTTTGTATCTGTTTTTCTTATTGATTACAATAATTTTCTATGTTATTGTTAAGGTGTAGAGCATATATTTATGTTAACGCAAGCTGTAAGACTAACGTTGTTAAGATATTATATAAGAAAAATAATTTAGTAAAAAATCACTGTTAATGAAAGAGTGTGTGAAATGATAAATAAAAAATATAGAAAAGTAGTTGTAATTAACTTTATTGCATATATTATTTCTACTATGTATTTTTTCTGCATAACAACTAAATATAGCAGCTTAATAGCTCATAGCATTATAATTATTAATACTATAATTACTCCTACAATGGTAAGGTATAAAATGAAAACGGTTATTTATTATATTATTATATTGTGAAGTATAATTTAATATCTTTTGCTATGTATGGAGTGAAAAATATTTTTATAGTTTGAGAGGTTATTAATATGACTTATGAAAAAATATATATTTTTATCCATATTGTTTATAGTAGATACAGGGACCTTGATTTATGTGTATAAGAAGTTAAGTGAAAAGTTTAAACAATAACTTGGGAAGGTTAAAATGATTAATTTTGCGAAACATTATATAGTTATAACATTAATTTCAATTATATTTGAAATATTACACTATATTATACTTATAAGAGAATTAAATTTATTAGAGGCATTTTTACATATAATAATAGTTGCGATAGTATATATTTCTTTATATTTAATAGTAAAAAGAAAAAAGGTGTTAAATAGTAATTTTTAATAATAAATATTATATTTGTGCAATAGAGACATTTTAGTTAGTATAAAATGAAAAAATTAATTTTAATCAACAATATTATTAATTTTTATATCAATAATAGCACATAATTTATATGATATTAAAATTTATAAATACATAAACTGTCGTAATATTAGTAATATCACGTAAATATATAAAACAAAAGAAGATTAAATAAAGGATATATAAATATGATTATAAAATCGTTATTAGTTTTAATGATAGGTTTAAATATGGGTAACCTTTGTACAGAAATAATTAGGAAGAATAGTTTAAAAAGATTTCATAATCTTACTATATTAAAATTAGCTATATTAATAATGATAATAGTAAACTTAACAAATATATATTTGAAATTTTATACTATAAATAAAGAGAATATAGCTAGCTCTATGCTTATAACATACTTCGCAGTATCAGCTATAAATATAGCAAGAATAGAAATTTTAGAAATGATAAAAAAATACAAGAAATAACAACTACACTATAGAAAAACAGGAGCATTAATACGCTCCTGTTTTTTCTACTCCGTGTAAGTTTTTAATCTTTAACTAATAAAGGTTAATAGTGTATTATAAAAAATTAATCTGTAATAAATTTTATATGTATTAATTGTTTACACGTGAAATAAACTATATTTTTTCAAAGACAAATAATTGAATTTGTAGTATAATTTTTCTAACGTTAATAATATTAAGGAGCAAACTATGATATATATAATTGGTCTGGGACCTAATAATAGTTTAAATATAAAAGATAGTATAAAACAAATGCTTTTGACTAATAAAGATAAATTTATTTTGGCTAGAACTAAGGAGCATCCGGCAATAAGCTTTTTAGATGATAATAATATATATTATGAAACTTGCGATAGATTTTATGAGCAAAGCGATAATTTTTCGGAGACATATGAGAATATAGTAGCATATATATTACAAAAAAATAAAAATCAAGATGTAATGTACCTTGTACCTGGTCATCCTATGGTAGCAGAACTTACTACAAAACTTTTGTTAGAGAAATCTGAAAAAGTAGAGGTTATTGGAGGAGAAAGTTTTTTGGATAGCTGTTTTAATGCTGCGAAATTTGATCCTGTAGAAGGATTTACTCTAGTTGATGCTACAGATTTAGAAGCATTCAAAAATATAGATCCAAGAAAACACCTATTAATTACGCAATGTTATGACGATATTACGGCAGGAGATATTTCTGTAGAGTTGGATAGATATTATCCGTTTTTCTACCCTGTTACAATAATGGAACAAGTTGGTTGTGATGATGAGAAAATATATACATCTTCTTTAGCAGAACTTTCTGCAAGTGTCGGAGAGAAAGTTAATAATTTGCGAACTATTTATATTCCTCCGTTCAAAGAAGCGGCAGATTATAACTTGCAAAATTATCTCCCAGACTATGAAGAAGAAAATTATGACTTAGATGAAAGAGAATATTTATATAAAATAAGCGATGCAGTAAATGATATGTTAGTATCAATTAGATCTGTAGATTCTAATGTCAACGAAGTTGTGGCAAAGAATTTTGCAAAAGTTTTAAAAAATATGTTAGCTTATACAATGAATGCTACAGTAGGTTATGTTGAATTAGAAGAAATAATGAAAAAGTTAGAGGAAATACAAAAGTAATGGATAAAGTGTTAGCGTTTGCTGAAAAAATATTGAAAGAAAAAATTGATAAAAATAGTATAGTTGTAGATGCAACTTGTGGCAATGGCAATGATACTTTATTTTTAGCTAAAACAATTGCTAAGCGTGTTGTAGCATTTGATATTCAAGATACAGCTATAAATAATACGAAAAAATTATTGACTATCAATGGAGTTGAAGAAAAAGTTAAATTGATCTTAGATTCACATGAAAACTTTGAAAAATATATTGCAGAAAAAATAAGTGCGGTTATTTTTAATTTGGGGTATTTACCTAATGCTAATCATAGTGTAACAACATTGGGCGAAGTTACGAAAAACACTATCGAAAAAATGTTACCTAATCTAGAAATAGGCGGCAGAATAGCTATTGTTATCTACTGGGGACATAAAGAAGGAAAAGAAGAAAAAGATATATTAATGCCCTACTTTGCTAATATCAATCAAAAGTATGTGGAAGTGTTAGAATATAGATTTATTAATCAAAAAAACAACGCACCTTATTTAGTAATTTTGGAAAAAATAAAGGATATTTAATAATGAGAGAAATAGAGTTAGAGTTTAAACAATTACTCGATGCTTCGCAGTATGAAGCATTAATGGAGCATTTTCATTTGCGAGATAAAAAAATAATTAATAATAGAAATTTTTATTACGATACAGCCAATCAAATTTTAAAACAAAATAACGCTGCTCTTAGGATTCGCCACACTGCTGATAATAAAGAAATAACATTAAAAATCAAGAAAAATCTTGAGGAAAATATAGAAATAAATGTTCGTTTAACTGATAATGATATTCCTAATAATATTTCTGTTAAAGAATTACCTGCCGAAATCAAAGAAATTTTTGCAGAATGGGAAATAACTAGCGACTTAAAGCTAATCCAAAAGATAGAAACAGATAGAAGAGAATTAATGTTAGATGAGGGATTATTAGTATTGGATAAAACTTATTTTCTAGGGAATGTTGTAGATTACGAGTTAGAATTTGAAGTAACGGATTATAATATAGGACAAAAAGCATTTGAAAGATTATTAAATAAGTTCAATATAGCTAGGAATACAGCTAAACCGAAAATAGCTAGAGCCTTTGAATATAGTAAAAAATTACAGTAAAACTATTTTGTCTAGGTTACTATAAATTATTAATTTTGTATTTTATTATAAAAAAAGACCGGAATTTTCGGTCTTTTTTTATGGTGTTTATTGTTTATTCTTTAGATTTTCTATTAAAATTCTGTCTTCCTCATCTCCGAAAGAAAAGTCATCGTTTATATCACAAATAATGTCTTCAAGTTTATTTTTGTTGGAAGTTATGTTTACATTTTTTTCCTTAGGATTTGGAGAAAGATCTTTTTGAATCTTATAATTAGCCCTACTACGTTTAAAGTCGTTAATTGCTTCTTTTGCTAATTTATCAACAATCTCATTTAGTTCATTACCACTATGAGCTTTTACTTTAACGAAGTTGACTTTTATTTTATTCATAATGTTTTGTGCAAATTTTGCATATTCTTTTGTATATTCTAATCTAGCGCTCCACTCTCCTGTAGCCCAGCAAGCTATCCCACTATAATCGTGAAAAATAGCTATTTCTGACAAGTTATTTTCACAAGCATAGTCTAGAACAAATTTTACAGCTTCTAACTCTCCTGCTACGTTATGTAATGTTGCTATATTAGGATTGTTATTTGCAAGTTTATATTGTTGTTTTCGTCCGTTATTGACAATAATAATACCAGATCCGTAAATTTTTGCATCTTTGTCATAACTACCATCAATAAAAGCGTAATTTTTGTATTCTATTTCGCTATTAGAAGAAGATGTTTTTGATTTTTGTTCATTATTTTCATCATTTAATAAGTAATTTTCTGCATCATTATAATTGTTAAAACTTTTGTATTTAGCTCCAGAGTATCCTTTAACCTGAGCATTACATTCTTCCCACGTTTCAAATATTCCTATTTTTCGCCCGTTACGTACTGCATAAAATTTTGCCATATCTTCACTCTCCTAAACTAATTTTATATTTTCTTTGAATATATCACGTTTATTATTCATAATTGTATAAATTCTACTAACTTTTATATCGTGTTTAAAAAATCTAGCATTTTCTTTTTTTAATTTTTGATGTAATTGAATATTTTCATTATTATTAATTTGGCGAATAATAGCAGTTTTTTCTTTGTTTACTGCCAAAACTCTTACGTGGTTAATAGGTTCGGTTATGTCGTAAATAGTTGTATTAGTTAAAATATGAAGTAAAATACGTTGTATTCTTTTTTTTGTATAACGTTTTGTAGAAATTAAATCTACGAGTTCATAGTAATCTTTCGCGATGATATTACAATTGTAAATTCTATTTTCTAAACCTTCTGATACATCATAAATATTTTTTAAATTCTCAATACCTAAATTAAGAATGTTGTATTTAATTAAGTTATAAAAGTTGTTTTCGGTTATACTGTTTTGTTTCATAGCTTGTAACATATTATTAGATATATGATTTTTTACTATATCTGATTCAAAATTATTTCTTATAGTTGTAGCACTCAAAAATTCACTATCTATTACTGTATTTTCATTAAGTTTTTGACCTTTTCTTTTTATAGGAATAAGGGTTATATTTTTTTTTGAATTTTTTATAGCTTTGTAGTAGCTGTACGCTAGTGTGAAATTAGGATTATCAATAGGAATATCAAATATCTTTTGCATAATTTTTGGATAGCTAATTCCTGTTTTGAGTAAATTCTTTATTTCTAATTTGGTTGAATGACGTTGTTCTTTTCTATATATTTTGTCAAAATACGTAATATCATCTTCTGTACCGAATATTAGATGAGTAATACCGCATTTGATAAGAATGTCAATGCTTTTTTTTGCAAAATCATCACTATATGCAACAGATCCCCTATAAGGTAGTGCTAAAATTAAGTCTGCACCTGCCCTAACTGCTTCTTCGGCTCTAGTATAACCATCGACTATAGCGATTTCTCCGCGTTGGGTAAAAAATTCGCTCATAACGACAATTATATCTCCGAATAGCTGTTGTGTGAACATATATTCTTTTGCACAATCTATTAGATATTTATGACCATTATGAAATGGATTAAATTCTGCAACGATACCTATTCTCAAAATATTTCTCCTTATTTTTTACATAGTTATTATACAATTATACCACAATATAATTACTATATAGCACTGTAAGTTTAATGAGTCAAAAATGGTTTATACTATCCATTATATGACAATTATTAAATATATATTTCAATTGTGTTACAACTATTGAATTGTGCAGAAAGCTTATTTATAATGGTAGTTAACGATTAATATAAAATCAAAATTTAGATTGTATCTAAATTATAATTTAAAACAGAAACTTATGAAAAATAGATTAAGAAACTAAAATTAAGTGAAATTATTTAAATTAAGCAAAGTGAGAGGATATTTGATTATGAAAAGAACGTTAAAGATAACTAGTGGATTATTAGCAAGTACAATTTTATTGTCTGGATACAACGGAGAAAAAATTACAGTAGCTGCTGGGGTTGAAACAGTAAATGTAGAAACTGCAAACCCTAATGTTAAAGCACAATTAATAGAAAAAGATGGTAAAAACTACGTAGTAGTTACAGCGACGAAAGATGTTAATAATCTTTCTGTTAGAGCGAAAGCTAGCAATAATCAAACATTTGTATTTAAGCAAGCCTCTCTAAAAGCTGGAGAAAGTGTTTCTTTTGAATTAGAAATAGTTGCAGAAAAAACTGAAAAACAAAAACAATTACCAAAAACTTCTGTTGTAAGAGAAACATTGAAACTAGATGGTTTTGTTAAAAAGTATAAATTAGAAACTACTATTAGTTATGATGTGGAAGTTCCAGAAACAGTAGAACAACCGAAAATAAATAAAAAAGAAGAGGTTAAACCTGAAGTTTCGAATGAAATTACTACCCCAGTAGAACCTAGTGCTGCACCTGTAGTAGAAAATAAAGAAGAGGCTAAGACAGAGGATAAACACGAAGTTGAAGCACCGAAAGAAGAACCAGCAGTAGAACCAGTACAAGAAGCACCTAAAAATGAAACTCCTGTAACTGAAGAGGCTCCAAAAGAAGAAGTTAAACCAGCCCCAGCAGTAGTAACAGAAGAAGACAAAGTTTCAGAAACAGTAAATGTAAATAAAGTTAGTAATGAAGTAAAAGTAGCTTCTACTACAGCAGTAGCAAGTCCTTTAAGATCTGTGCAACCAGCAGTACAAGTAGCTAAGCCAGTAGTAACTGCGCCACAAACGACTGTACAAGGTACTGATGAAGCTACAGTTGCAGCACAAGTATTCCAGCAATTAAATGCACATCGTTTAGCTAATGGATTACCTGCACTAACTGTTAATAATGCTTTACTTGCTGGAGCAGAAGTTCGTGCTAACGAACTTGCTACGAAAGTAAAATCAGGAGTTCCTTCTGGAATGGGATTACATACTAGACTTAACGGTTCATCTTGGATTACAGCATTCTCTGGTCTTGGAGCTAGAGGAGAAAACTTAGCTTACAGTATGTATGGAGCTCAAGGAATGATGAATTTCTGGAAAAACTCAGCTTCTCATAATGCAGCTATGTTAAACAAAAATTATACTTCAGTAGCTATAAAAGTTGTAAAAGTAGGAAACAATTATTACGGAGTACAAATCTTCGCATAATTTTTAACTGATAAATATACAAAAAGTTCGGTAGTCTTAAGGCTATCGAATTTTTTTAGAAATTTATTAGTTGATTTGCTGTGCTATATGTATGTTTATACAGTTTTTATCAAATGATTATAGGTAATTAAATAAAATGTATAAAAGGTATATTGATGAATTTATATATGAAAAGTATGGTATAACTGGAAAAATATAGAAAATAATGGTATATTAAACGTAAATTAACGAACTAATTTTATTTATGTTCGGTAAAATAAGTTTAACTATATTTCGAGGATTAAATTAAGGATAGGAAGAAAGTAATTATGACAATTTATAAAGTATTAGTAGTTGATGATGAAGAACCTATAGCAAAAATTCTAGATTTTAATCTTAAGAAAGAAGGCTATGAAGTAATAATGGCTCATGACGGAGAAAAAGCAGTAGAGTTAGCTTTTAGCGAAGAGCCTGATTTAATATTGTTAGATTTAATGTTACCCAAAAAAGATGGTATGGAAGTATGTCGTGAAATTAGAAACAAACTAGATGTTCCTATTATTATGTTAACAGCCAAAAATACTGAAATAGACAAAGTATTAGGATTAGAGTTTGGTGCAGATGACTACGTAACAAAACCTTTTTCTACTAGAGAATTAATGGCTAGAGTTAAGGTGAACTTGAGAAGAGTTACAAAAAAATCAGAAGGTAAAGATGAACCCTCTAGTAGCAATGAATTTACTATTAGGGATATAGTAATCTATCCAGAAGCATACACGATAAAAAAACACGGAGAACAAATAGAGCTTACTCGTAGAGAGTTTGATTTGTTCCACTATCTAGCAAAACATAGAGGACAAGTTTTAACTCGAGAAAATCTATTGCAAACAGTATGGGGATATGACTATTTTGGTGATGTTAGAACGGTAGATGTTACAGTAAGACGTCTTAGAGAAAAGATAGAAGACGATGCCTCTAACCCTCTTTATATAATGACAAGACGAGGTGTTGGGTACTTTATGGGAGAGGAAGAGTAGACTATGGCTCTTAGCTTTAAACAAAATAAGAGATTTTTTACATCTATTAGATTCAAGTTTTTGGTAGTTTATGTTTTAGTAAATATAATTTCCTTACAATTAATAGGGTTATATTTTACAACACAATTAAAAACTAAAAATATAACAAATTTCCAAAATACCATAATAGAACAAGAAAAAAAATTAAACTATAATGTTATGGAAGAATTAACTAAAAATTCTTCTGATGACAAAGAAAGGCAACAGATAGAAAGTAACATAAGAAAGACAGTTAGTGAATTTTCTACAACGAAATTACTAATGGTAAATGTTGTAGACAAAGATTTGAAAATTATAGCTTCATCTACTACTAACAGTAGTGAAAATTATTTAGGTAAAAGATCTGTTGACCCTATAGTAAACCAAGTTATTAAGACTGGTGAGAGTTCTAGTAAAGAACAGATAGATGAGAACCAAAGAATTTATTGGGTTTACGCAAGTCCTATTAAAAGTGGTAGTGATGTAATAGGTGTAACTTACATAGTGTCGGATATAGGTAGTGTCTATTCTGATGTTGATGATGTAATAAACATATTTATAATAGGGACGATACTTTCTATGATAGCGACCGTATTTATCGGATTTTTCGCTTCAAAAACTATTACCAACTCTATCGAAAAAATGAGTTTACAAGTTAAAGAGATGGCAGATGGTAATTATGAGGAAATTAAAGGAATAAATACCAAAGATGAAATTGGTGACTTAGCTGTAGCATTTAACAAAATTTCTAAACAGATAAAAGAAGAACAACGTATTACAGAAGCAGAAAGAAGAAAATTATCAACTATTATTAATAGTATGAAGGACGGAATTATTGCTACTGATAATAATGGTAGAATAGTTCTTATTAATGATAGTGCAAGAGAAATGTTATACGGAAGTGGGCGAGATATATTTATTGGTAAGAATTGTCTAGAAATATTGAATATTACAGAGTATAATACGATAGAAGAAATATTAGAAGTAGAAAATAGCTTGTTAGTTTCTATAGTTGATGACAATAAAGACGAATTGCTGTATAGAATAGAATTTAACGGTATTATAGCCGATAATTTGGATAGTAAATATTTCTCAACCTTCAAATCTGAAGGTTATATTATCGTTCTTTATGACGTTACCGAGCAAGAGCGTCAAGAAAAAGAAAGACGTGATTTCGTCTCTACAGTATCTCACGAATTAAGAACGCCGCTGACTACTATGAGTAGCTATGTAGAAGCGCTAGAAGATGGTGTTATAAATGACGAAAAATTAGCACCTGTATTTATAGATACTATCCAAAAAGAAACTACTCGTATGATACGTATGGTAGAAGAATTAATGCAACTAGGGAAAATGGATATAAAAGAAGAACACTATGACAAAGAATTTATTGATATTAATAAATTAATTGAAACGATAGTAGCTAGATTTAAAATTACACATACAGACAAACTATTTGCTCTTTATTTACCAAAAGAGCCTGTCTTTGTAGAAGGGGATCAGGATAAACTGATACAAGTGTTCGATAATATTATAAACAATGCAGTAAAATATTCTCCAGACGGGAAAAATATAACAATAAGAGTACGTCAAAACTACAACCAAAATAGAGTAAGTATTTCTATAAAAGACGAGGGAATAGGTATTCCTTTAGCTCATATAGACAAAATATTTAATAGATTTTACCGAGTTGACAAGAGTAGACAGCGAAGTATGGGAGGTACAGGATTAGGGCTAGCATTATCAAAATCTATAATAGAAGCTCACAAAGGAAGAATTTGGGCTCAAAGTAGAGAAGGATATGGAACAATTATATTTGTAATGTTACCTTCAGAAAATCTTACAGATGAATGGGAGTAAGGAGGAACTATGGAAAAAAGAAAAGAAACGATAAAGACTTTTATTCTGTTATTTTTAGTTGTCAGTAGCATATTCCTTACATTATCTATAGTCGGCAATAAATCGGATTATGAATTATTAGGCTTAACAAATAGTAAACAAGAAGAACAAGCAAAAGAAAAATTAAAAACTAACAGTTTGAATTTACTTTCACCAAATATTATAGTTAAAGAAAATAAGGAAAATAGGGAAGAGCCTCCTATGGAAAATGCTATAATAAAGGCTTCTAGTGTGCACGGTGTAAAAGATAAGCATATTATTAAAGATATAATGAGACAAATATCAGAATCAGAAATCGTTGCAACAAGAATTAGAACAAAGAGTATAAATGATATATTAGATAAAAGTAAAGTATATTATAGTCTAAACTACAATTATTTGGCTGATACAATATCATCGCAATTTATCTACTCTGGAGACTATAATCAGTCTAATAGTTTGTCTTTTGATACAGTTATAATACCAGATAATACAAAAAATATAATCTATCTGTATAAAAGCAATTCAGATACATATATGCAAATAGAATTTAATACAGATATTTACAATTATGTAGAATCTTGGTTCAATGTAAAAAGTGAAATTTACTCTAAGTATATTGTAGATGGTAAACGTAAAATTTATGTTAAAGAAATAATTAGTAATTATTATAAAGACGAATATAGTGCTAAAAATGTTGAAATAAATAATGTAGCACAAAATATATTCTCTAACAGTAATAATATTAAAATAAGTAATTTAGATAGTAATACAAAAGAGGCGACTGATGGATACTCTATATTACGAGAAAAAGCTACAGAAATAACATATATTAACCCGTCAAATATTATAAGAACGAGTAATAACAATTCACAAGACGAAGTAGAAATCCAGTCTATATCGGCAAATTTCTTATTAACAGGATATGTTCCAGATTTAGATTATACACCGACATCTATAAAGAACAATAAAATAGAATATAGCGAAGTATATCAAGAGGGGTTAGTTTTCTCTAACGATATTATTAGTAATATAAGTGTTCAAGTTAATAAAGAAGGAGTTTATACAGTCAGCTATCCAAAAATAATAAGAGATACACAAATATCTTCTACAAAAATGAACGTATTTTCTGTTGAGAATATAGATGCTGTTTTGAACTATCTCTTTAACAATGTTGATTTATCATTAGTAGAAGATGTGGATTTAGGTTATGACAAAAAATACGATAAAACAAATAACAAATTAATTTATACTCCTACTTGGTATATAAAATATAATGGTAAATATATACAGTTAGAGGATATTAACGAAAAAGTTAAGAAAGGAGAATTATAATGGAATGGAGTAAGATCAAAACATTATTTATTTATCTTTTCTTAGGCTTAAATATAATTTTAGTATCTATTTATGGATATACAGTTTATAAAAACAAAGCAGAAGTTTATAAAGAAAAAGATGAGATAATTAAATCTCTGCAAAGCAATAATATAACTATAATAGAACCTACAATAAAAAAAGATGTATTAGGTTATGTTAACGCTACCGTGAAGACAATTACTTCTCCTGTTGATATAAAAGGAGAACATAACTACGAGACCATAACTCAAAATGATATTACCAAACTTTCTGTTACAACAGAAAAAGTTTTAGCTAATATAAATAAGGATAACTACAAGGAGCTTTTAAGTACATTTTTGAATACAGAAGTTTCTAAGACGAGTTACTATGTTTTTGATAGTTATGATGAAAATAAAAAAAATGTAACATATCGTCAAGCGTTTGAGGGGCTTAAAATATATGATAATAATAACGCGGTCGTTAATTTTCAAGTAGAAGATAATGGAGATATAGTAAGTTTTACACAAACATCTCTAGATGATTTTAAGCAAGAAAATGTTGGTATGATAGCCAATTATCGTCAAGCAGTCTACAAACTATATCACGAAAATTATATACCTAATAATAGCGAAGTAGTTTCTGAAATAGGTTATTATACTTATATTTCACAATTAACTAACCAGGTACTAATACCTACTTGGAGAATAGAAGTTAAGACAGACGGGAAAGTAAGAGTCTATTATGTAGATGCATTTAATATTAAAATACTTAATAAGTAATATTCATTATTTATGTAATAGGATAATAAATGATGTAGATTTTTATGTGAAAAATTATAGTTTATAGCGATAGGCTACTATTATGTTGGCTTATCGCTATATTAATTATTAATGTTTTATATAATGATAAAATATCATTTTAGCAAGATAAATTTAATAGCCAGAGATTAAAAATTACAGAACAAAGAAAAAAATGATATAATATTAAGATAAAAGTAAGGAGGTTATTTGTGAAAGTTTCTATTTTAGCAAGTAGCAGTAGTGGTAATAGCATTTATATAGAAGACGGAGAATTTAGCTGTCTTGTAGATGCAGGCTTAACGGGTAAAAAAATAATAGAAAATCTAAATAAGATTGATAGAGATATTAAAGATGTAAAACATATTTTTGTTAGTCACGAACATATAGATCATATAAAAGGTGTAGGAGTTTTGGCACGTAAATATAATATCCCAGTTTATGCTAATAAATTAACTTGGGATAATATGAATATAGGAGAAATCAAAACAGATTTGAAATTTCATTTTGAAAAAGATGAAGTACGTGATTTCCAAGGAGTTACTGTTAGTAGCTTTGGGGTTAGTCACGATGCTGCTAATCCCCAATTTTATACATTTGAGAGATTAGGAAAAAAGGTTAGTATTTTGACAGATACAGGCTATGTATCTGATAAAATGATTGATAACATAAAAAATTCTAACACACTAATATATGAAAGTAATCACGAAGAAAATATTTTGTTGAGTTGTTCGTACCCTTGGAAGACTAAACAACGTATTTTATCAGATCAAGGTCACTTATCTAATAAAGATTCTGCTAATTATTTAACAAAGATAATAGGAGATAATACAAAAAATATATTTTTAGCGCATATTAGCAAAGAAAACAATACGAAAGAATTAGCTTATATGACAACTAGAAACATACTTGAGGAATATGGATTTGATTGTGAAAAAAATATTAAAATTTCTGATACAGATCCAGATGATCCAACAAATATAGTTTCTGTGCAATAAAATATAACATATTATTGCGTAAAAGTTCTGATTTATGATATCATAGTTAGTGCTAAGTTACGTATTTATTAAAACAGTTTTATAAAAATTATATAGTGATGAATGTAGTTAAACTTTTATTATAGAAAGTTTTAGGAGTAAAGAATAGTTTTAGAAATATTTACTTCTGGGCATTCATCACTATTATTTTACAATTTTTTAGTATATATTTTATAATAAATAAAAGAATTTTTTATAAAAAATAAATTGTTTTTCAAATAATCTGAAAATTAAGTCATAATTTGACAATTTTCTATTGCAATTTATCTAAAAATCTTATAATATATATACTATGTAAATTTAATTGATTTAGTATATTAGGAATATAGACGTTAATACTCATGAAAGGGGTTATTTAGTGAAAAAGTTATTAGAAATAAAAAATTTGGAAACAGCGTTCAGAATAAAAGACGACTATTTTAATGCAGTTGACAATGTTAGCTTGGATTTACATAGTAACGAAGTTCTTGCAATAGTAGGAGAGAGTGGTTGTGGGAAATCTACTTTAGCAACTACGGTTATGGGTCTACATAACGAAAATCTTACTCGTTCTACAGGAGAAGTTATTTATAACGGAAAAAACTTGTTAGATATGTCAGAAGCAGAACTTAATAGTATACGTAGTAAGGAAATAGGAATGATTTTCCAAGATCCTTTGTCTTCTTTGAATCCTTTGCAGAGAATAGGTGCTCAAATAGAAGAGGCACTTATCTATCATACAGAATTAGATAAAGAAGCTAGACATAAGCGAGTTATTGAACTACTTACACAAGTAGGAATACCTTATCCAGAGCGTTGTGCAAAACAATACCCGCATGAGCTATCAGGAGGGATGAGACAGCGTGTTATGATAGCTATGGCACTGTCTTGTAAACCAAAAATCATAATTGCAGATGAGCCTACTACGGCACTAGATGTTACTATTCAGGCACAAATATTAGATTTATTGAAGCAACTACAAGCAGAAATGCAAGCTGGAGTTATATTAATCACTCATGATTTAGGTGTTGTTGCAGAAATGGCTGATAGAGTTGCTGTCCTTTACGCCGGAGAAGTTGTGGAGCTTGGAACAGCAGAACAAGTATTCAAGAATCCAAAACATCCATACACTAGAAGTCTATTGCGTAGTATACCGCAATTTGATGATGATAGTAATGACGATTTATATGCTATAGAAGGAATGGTTCCATCAATAAAAAACTTGAACAGAACAGGATGTAGATTTGCACCACGTGTACCACAGTTGGCAGAAGATAGTCATGAAGATAACCCAACGTTACATGAGGTAGAAGAAGGACATTTTGTAAGATGTACTTGCTACAAACACTTTAGATTTGAGGAGGACGCTGTGTAATGTTAAAAATTGAAAATTTAAAAGTTCACTATCCAATACGTGGCGGATTCTTTAATACGATAAAAAGTTATGTGCACGCAGTAGATGGTGTAGATATAGAAATTGAACCTGGAAAAACTTACGGTCTTATAGGAGAGAGTGGTAGTGGAAAAACTACAGTAGGAAAAGTAGTTCTAGGATTAGAAAATGCTACGGCAGGTAGCATAATCTACAAAGAAGAAGACGTTACAAAGAAATCAAACAGAAAAAAATTAAATTACAACAAAGATGTTCAAATGATTTTCCAAGATGCTATGTCTAGTCTAAATCCTAGAAAGAGAATAATAGATATAATATCAGAACCTATCAAAAATTTTGATAAATTATCAGAAGAAGATACAAGAAAAAGAGTAATAGAACTTTTATCTATAGTAGGTATGGGAGAAGATGTTCTTTATAAATACCCATTTGAATTTTCTGGTGGACAAAGACAACGTATAGGAGTTGCACGTGCAATAGCATGTAATCCACGTCTTATAGTGGCAGATGAGCCAGTATCAGCACTTGACCTTTCGGTACAAGCGCAAGTTCTTAACTTTATGAAAAAAATTCAAAGAGATTTCCATATAAGTTATCTATTTATTTCTCACGATTTAGGTGTAGTTAAGCATATGTGTGATTATATCTACATTATGTATCGTGGACGTATAGTAGAAAGAGGAACAAGAGAGGATATTTATAACAATCCTCAACATATATACACTAAGAGATTAATTGCGGCTATCCCTAGTACTAACTTGGATAAAGCCAAAGAAAATATAACTATTCGTAAAGCAGTAGAAGAAGAGTACAAAGAGCATTATGCAGACTACTTTGATGCGGACGGAAAAGTATATGCCTTGAAAAAATTAACTGATACACACTATGTCGCTATGAAAGGAGGAGAAGAATAATGTGGAAAGTAGTTTTGAAACGTGTTTTAATAATGATTCCTCAATTATTTATTCTTAGTATTTTGGTTTTTGCAATGGCAAAACTAATGCCCGGAGATCCTTTCAGTGGATTAGCAGAAAATCCAAAAATTTCTCAAAATCAAATAGAACAAATAAGAATAGCAAAAGGTTTTTATGATCCTTGGTACAAGCAATACTATACTTGGCTAAAAGATTTTGTTCAAGGGGACTTTGGTCTTAGCTATGTTACAGGAAAATCTGTTAGTACATTAGTAGGGGAAAGAATATTCAATACATTGAATCTTTCGCTACTAACGGCATTCTTAACATATCTAATAGCTATTCCTTTAGGAATGTATTCAGGAAGATATAATAATTCAAAATTAGATAAAGCAATCAATCTATATACTTTTGTAGCTTTATCTATTCCAAATTTCGTTTTATATTTAGTTATGATTTTATTATTCGGATTTACTTTTGGGTGGTTCCCAACAAGTGGATCGGTAGATTTAGGTATTGAGCCTGGAACTTTTGCTTATTTCCTTAATAAGCTTCATCACTTAATCTTGCCAGCAACAACTATGGCATTGTTAGGAACAGTAGGAACTATTCAATATCTACGTAACGAAGTTATAGAAGCAAAACAAAGTGATTATGTAAAAACTGCACGTAGTAAAGGTGTACCTATCAAGAAAGTTTATTCAAAACACATATTTAGAAATTCGATATTGCCTATCGCTGCGTTCTTTGGTTTTACAATAACAGGTCTTTTTGCCGGAGGTATCTTTGTAGAAACTATCTTTGGATACCCAGGTATGGGAGAGTTGTTCTATAAATCAATTACAGATCGTGATTACAGTGTTGTTACAACGTTAATGTTATTTTCTGGAGTTCTTACTTTAGTTGGTAGTGCATTGTCAGATATCATTATGGCTATAGTAGACCCAAGAATTAAGTTAGATTAGGAGGATTATACAATGACAGAACAAAAAAATAACAAAGCTGTAACTAATTATCCTTCGGCATTTTCGGTTGTAGCTAGAGAATTCAAAAAAGATAAAATAGCTCTTACAGCGTTTATTACATTATCAGCAATAGTAACTTTCGTAATATTGTTCAATATTTATATTCGAATTACAGGTTTAAAAGCAGAATATCACGAAGTAAATATCTTAAATAGATTTTTATTACCAGGAGAAGATGGTTATTTACTAGGTACTGATGCAGGAGGACATTCTGTATTCGGTTGGTTAATGATGGGAATTGGTAATTCTATGTTGATTTCCTTAGTAGTTACTACTATAGTAATATCATTTGGAACGTTGGTAGGATTAGTAATTTCTTATTACGGAGGAAAAATTGATAATATAGTTATGCGATTTGTTGACTTCTTGACGATATTACCGTATCTTATGATTATTATCGTATTCGTTAGTATTTATAGAGGGTACGGAGTAATAAGTTTTATCTTTATGCTATCTGCATTATCTTGGATGAGTATAACTCGTCTAGTTCGTAGTAAGGCATTGTCAGAATCTCGTCGTGATTATGTACTGGCATCAAAAACGATGGGGACAAGTGATTTTTCTATAATGTTCAAAGGTATTCTACCTAATATAGCATCTATTATTATAGTCGAAGCTACACTTCTTTTGGTTATCAATATGGGGACTGAGGTTGCTCTTACTTATTTAGGGTTTGGGCTTCCAGCAGGAACACCTAGTATTGGTACATTACTATCATACGCAAAAGATGCAGATATTTTAGTTAATAAGATGTATATTTGGCTACCTGCAGCGTTATCTATCTTAGTGATAGCATTATGTATTAACTATATTGGTCAAGCATTACGTAGAGCGTTAGATGCTCGTCAAAGATTATAATAATATTAAATTTTAAAGTGAAACAGTAGAAATTTATATTTCTACTGTTTTTTTGTGAAAAGCTTTTCTATACAATTAGGGAGAATATTTAAATTTTTATCTGATATTTTGCTTGTTGAAATAGATACATAAGTTTGTAACAGTAATAAGAAGTATGTCATCTAAAATTCCAATTACAAAATATTATAATATTAATTTAATTAATGTATGCATAAGTTTTCATAAAATTTGTGATATAGTAGTATTTTAAATGTTATTGAAATGTTGTAAATAAAATTTATATTTAAAATATTTGATTATATAAATTGACAATATATTTAAATTATAATATTATTAAAAAGAATGTATTTAATTATTTAAATATATTTTTTATTTATATTAATTGTATGGTTT
>NZ_JACBYC010000120.1 GCF_013415425.1 Gemella sp. GH3
CCCGCTGTATTTGTATCTACTGGAGTTTTGTATTCATACGTTGCGTTCTCTGGTAAGTCCGAAACATTTCCTATGCTGTCTTTTGCGTTCGGTGTTTCTCCTTTGTTTACCTCTTGTGTTTTCTCTGTTGGTGTATATTTATCCGCATCTTTTTCTTTAACAGTTACTTTGACTGGTACTTCATCTTTTGTTCCGTCTGGATATGTTACAACTACTATTGCATCTTTTTCTCCCGCTGTATTTGTATCTACTGGAGTTTTGTATTCATACGTTGCGTTCTCTGGTAACTCTGAAACATTTCCTATGCTATCTTTCGCATTTGGTGTTTCTCCTTTGTTTACCTCTTGTGTTTTCGCTGTTGGTTCATATTTATCTTTATCTTTAGTTGTAGATTTTACTATTATTTTTGCATTTGTAGTAGATACAGTACCATCTGGATATGTTAAACTTACTGGCACTACAATTTCTGTACCATCTGGTGTACTGCTATCAACTGTCGCAGTTATTACACCTGTGCTTTGATCAATTTTCACATCACTTAAATTAGCTGGCTTAGCTCCTAATCTAAATACAGATCCTGCTGGAACTTCTACTTGTCTAGTTGAAATATCTGTTATTTTAGGAATTATAGCTTGTGTTGTTTCTCCTGCCTCAACAGTAGAATCTTAGTACGAA
Source organism: Gemella sp. GH3 (assembly GCF_013415425.1). GTDB lineage: Bacteria > Bacillota > Bacilli > Staphylococcales > Gemellaceae > Gemelliphila. Next base: position 676 of record NZ_JACBYC010000120.1, read on the forward strand.
ACATCATACGTTTGCTTATCAGGAGCATTTAAAGTTAACAAGTTAGTATCTAAAAATGCATTAGCATAAGATCCTCTTAATACACCTGGTTCATTTGCTCCAGTTTCGGCTGTTCCACTTTTAGTTTCACGTCCCATCCAACCTTCAAAATTTAAAGTTCCATTTTGTTCTTGGATAATTTTATTTAACTCTTTTGCTAATTCCACAGAATCTTTTGATTTTTTAAGCCCATATTCTACTGTAACATATAATGGTTGCCCCAAAGTATAGTTAAACAAATTATCTCTAAAGAAATTACGTACTCTGTTTACATCTGCTTGAGAACTTTTTCCTGCAATAGTTAACTGATTATTAGTTCTAGTATCAACAACTCCCTCATTATCTGAATTTATGTAAAGACGTTGTTTGTTTTCTAATATCTTTCCATTTGAATTAGATTGGTAAATACTAATATTTTTAGTATTTATAAATGGTAATAACTCCTTAGGAATTTTTTGAATAAAATAAGGTAAAGTTTGATAAGTATTAGCTGGCCCTAGTAATCCATATGCTCCTGATGGAGTAATCATATATAAAGCTTTAATACTTGATGTTACACCTAAACTTCCACCATGTAAATCAGGTAATACTTTTAAAATAGGTGGCACATTAGATGCTGCATCTTTCTTAGTTCCTGTGAAATTATTACGAACTCCTCTATCTGAATCATTTAATCCTTTATTGTTTGTACTAAACCAACTATTATCTATTGATTCAGCCACAAGTTTATTAGGCCCCTCTTTTTTACTGTAATCTTTTCCTGTTACCCAACCAGATGTAAATGAAATAGGCGTATTCGCTAATCCTAAACTTTGCAAAGTTTTTCCTGATTTTAATTTAACAATAACCTTATTCTCATACTTAGTTCCAATTAACCCTGTGCTAAAAGTTTTTGTTAATAACTCTACTGCCCACGTAGATGGATCCCCATTGTATTTCTTAAATTGAACATTATTTACAGAAATACTGTCGATATTTTCATAAAATTGTGGATTTTGAAACGCTAATACATAATGACCTGCCAATGGATATGTTCCATCTTTTTGCCATCCACTAGCAAGTTGCGTCCAAGATGTAGAGTTTAAGGTGATAGTGCTACCTGATATACTTTCTAATTCAGTACCTGCATATAATACATTAGTTTCACTAGGCAATCCTTTTTGAGAAGGTTTTGTTATACCATTTAAATCAAAGTGATTTGTTACATCTATACCTGGCCTATTAGCATTAATATTACCATTTACAGTTGTAGGCTCTATTTGAGTAGTTTGAGTTTTTTCCAAACCATTTTTATCAGTAACTTTTACAGAAAGAGCCCCTCCCTTTAAAGGACGTTCAAAACTATAACTACCATCTGCTCCAGACAAAGCTATTTTTTGTCCATCTAGAGTAGCTTCCACTTTTACAGCATTTTTAGTTAAGATAGTAACAGTAGATTCAGCAACATCTATATTTAAAATAGTTAACTCGTTTTCTTGTGGAGCATTACGGAATGCTGTATTACTTGCTGGTGATACCGTTCTTTCAGAGGTAGGTTTCTCAGAATTAACATCCGATGATGAAACCGGCTCTGAATTAGTATTATTGGCAGAAGCATCTGATGACAACACCCCTAGCGATAACAACGTTCCTAAAATTACACTAGCAGCTCCAAAATGATACTTTCTTATAGAAAAACGTTGCCTCACTTTGTACCAATCAAACTTTTTCTTGTTCATAAAGTTTTCTCCTTATAAATTAAATTTTTTTAAAATATGAATAATAGATTACAAACAACTACACAATCTATTACGTTAATTATAAGTACTTTTTTATATTTTGTCAACCACCTCAGCAAATCCGCAACACAAACGCTATAAACAGACGCTATATATATATATATATATATATATATATATATATAGCGTCTTCATAATTATTTATTTTTCTCGTTCCCTAACTCATATAATTCCTTTTTTTGTAGTATATTTTTATATATAGGGTCGTAAGTTAAACAATTATATTCCAAAAGATTTTTATAGTCGTCTAATAGCTTGTACGCCCTATTTCTTGCATCATGTAAATCTCCACCATACAGAACAATATCTGCAAGTTTTTCATTAATCATATCAACTAAATCATAACATCTTTTCAAAGTAAAACCGGAAGTCATAACACTATTTTCTCTTGTTCTATAAAAATAATAATTACCATTTACTAAAACTGTCTTTTTACTTTTAAATAATAATTTGTGCGTGGTAAAATCATCTTCAAATATTTTACCGACAGGATAATGAATATTATTAAATATCTCTTTTTTGAATAACTTCCCTACAAGAATTATAAAAGCCGAAGTGTTATGCTTCCAAGCACTTTGCCTAACAACAGCTTCTATAGAATCAACCTCCTCTACTACAAAATCTTCATCTAAAACATAGTAATAAAATTTTCCGTCTGATTCATCATACTTTAAATAATTTCCTATTACTATATCAGCGTCAGTTTTTACTTGTTCATTATATAGTATCTCTATATAGTCATTTACTACCCAGTCATCTGAATCGATAAAAGTAACTAAATCTCCAGTAACTTTTTCTAAACCAAAATTTCTAGAATCAGATGCTCCACCATTCTTTTTATGATAAACTTTTATTCTATCGTCTTTTCTTGCATACTCATTACATATTCTTCCTGAACTATCTGTAGAACCATCATTTACCAAAATTATTTCTAAATTTTTGTAAGTTTGAGTAATAACACTATCCAAGCATTCTCTCAAATACTGTTCAACATTATAAACTGGAATTACTACACTTATCTTTGTCATTAAATAACCTCCATATCACAATTATATAAATACGGGTAAATGGTAATTACACCATCACCCGTATTTCACTATTAACTGATTATTAATTACTAAAAATTAATATCACATATCATTATTAAAATTTTTAAGTTTATAAAAATTAAAATAATCTTTATCATTAAATATTTTTCATTAATGTACTCTTTATATAGTTAACCATATCTTCTGGTGTATTATCTTCAAAAACTACTTGTCCTTGTTCGCCATGTTTCATAGATTTAAAAGCTAATACAGGTTTGTTTTGTTCAGCAAAAAGACTAACTACGTTATCTACTTCTCCTCCATAATTAATATCTAACAATATATCACTAATAGATATTAAGTAACTACCAAAACCTCTTATAACTGCAATATCAGAAGCTATTTCTACATTACTATATTTCAAAAGCCTTGATATATTATGAGATACAACTACGGGAGCAGCAACTACAAATTTTACTTTAGGTAAATTTCTTATCAAATAATCTATATTAAGCAAACTATCTGTGTATGTATATACCAATACAGTCTTCTCAAAATTAGAAACAATCATATTTTTGTATAATTCTGGAACATCACCATCTATATTGATAAAATCTAAATTATTATAAAACCACCATACTTCTCTAAAGACACATTGAGAATATATTTTCCAAGGTTTTCTTTCTGTTAAATAATGAATAATAGTAGGATAATCATCGGCAAGTATATCATATTTCGCAAAATTTGTATGCAGAGTTATTGCATTATAAGAAAAATCTAACTCAAGCCAATTATCTTTAAATAACATATTTAAAATACTTTGGTCCGCTTGTGACACCTTATTATGAAATTCATTAGTCAAATCTATTAATTTCTGTAAAGTATTGTCTTCTTTCCATTTTTTATTATTAACTAGCATGACTCCTGCATTAAATATTACTTCATTGTAGTAATTTAATCCACCCAAATCTTTTACTGCTGCTAAAGAATAATTTTCTAGTTCAACAGAAAACAATTCATCTAATCCCTTAGTTACAACCAAGTCACAATCTAAATATAAAGCAACATCTTCTTCTACAAAGTCTGGGATAAAATAACGTAAAAATACTGTATAACTTATATCTGTCTTATACCTGTTTACTTGGTTGATATCTACTCTAGCATTAACAATTTCACTATTTAATTTCTCTAATTTCTTATTAAGGTTTATAAACCACTCGTTAGGAAAATCACTATTTATTAAATAAAATTTTATATCTCTATTATGATAGCAAACAGATTTAATAGTAGTCCTTACTTGATCTGCATAACTATAGTTAGCTGCTAGTACTATCGCTTTTTTCATACTTCATCTCCTAAAATTATTTAATTAATATTAACTAAAATTTGAGAATTATAATTCTCATCATATTCAAAAGTTATATCATTATCATAGTTAAATTCTGCTGTATGCTTTGTAGATAGCTTAACTTTATGTGTAGCTTGCATTTTATACCACTCATACTCTGAGTCGATATGACCAATATCAATTATATTAATTCCTTTTTTACATAGATTGTATGCCAAAACTTTTGCTGTAGGACCTAACATAACTAACACCAATCTATTATCAGCATAATTTATTATTTCCTCTTCTATTTTCGACAATTTTCTGTAAGCATTTTTGGAAGGACAAATAATTCTCTTGATAGATTTTGCGTTAGCAAATAAATCATTTCCTACACCTGAGCGGGATGTTTCACCCTCTACTATTAAAAGATCCTTATCTTTCCATAAATTTTTTATCTTATTGAAGTAGTTATGAGATTTTGTTTTATCTAGTAAATCAATATACGGTCTAGAAATAAATGTACTTCCGTACCAGTTAGACGTACAAACTTCTTTGTATAGCTGCTCATAATGAGCTAAATGCCCTCTCCAAAAATTAACAGCAAAATCATTATACCTTTCCATATTCTCAAAAACATCTGGCAAACAAACTAAAAAATCAGCAGTACTCTCTGTTTGCAATATTTTTCTTAGATTATCTGCTAAATCCTTATCATATTCTTGATATGGAATAGAATTTCCCGAAATAATATCTATTTCCCCATCGCCAAATCTAGCGACCGAACTATTATTTTCTAATATGTAATCTAAACTATCATCAATATTTTTTACATTTATATAAATCATAAAAACACGTCCTATTTTTTCATAAGAAGATTTATCATATCAATAAAAAGTTTTTTCGTAATGTACCCTCCATTTAATAAGGTAGAAAATTTCTTAACATTACTTGTCAATTTATAATATTCATCTTCTTTTATATTTTGAATTATATTATCCGCTTCTTCTAATGTATCACAGATAATTCCTAATTCGTTCTCTTCTATTATACTTTGATTAGAAATACCTCTTTTTACAATTACAGGTATACCAGCTGCAAGATATGTACTTAACTTGTACGTTACATTCATAGTCATATACTCACTCCAGTAATCATCTTCCGACCAAACTAGTCCAAAGCCACCTTTTGATAATTCTAACATAAGACTATCTTGATTATGCCACCCAGCAGCAATAACATTCTCCTTAGTATCAATGTTTTCACTATCTCCAAATATCTTAAGAGTTGTCTGATAATTCCATTCATTACAAAATTTAAACTTACTTGGTTGCCCAGAAAAATTTAGAGTTTTGCTAAAAATAGGATTATTCAACCATAAATTATTTGGAATATCCCATATATGCTGAATTAAGTATTTATCAACAGTTAGCCCCTCTCCTCTTAGAATATCATACATCTTTTGCGAAGGGATTATAAGAGCATCTGCTTTGTTAAAAATCTCAATATAATCTTGTAATAAATATCTATTAGGCTCAAACATAAACGGTATAAAATCATGTATGAAAATAACTATTTTTAGATCAGCGTAACCTCTTAACGCATTAATGAATGTTTCTTCGTATCTATGTGTATTCCACATAGGTAATTGTAGAATTACTACATCCCCTTGACTAATAGATGCAATAATACCATCAATTCTTTTACGCATTTCTATATCATTATCTGCATTTATATCATAAGCATAAACACCCAATTCGCTAAAACCTAAAGATTTAGCTATACTTGTAGTAAGATTTTGAGCTAGCTGTGCTGTACTTTTAGGTGAATGACCATATAAATTTGTAATATGAATTCTCATATATTTCTCCTTATCCTATTTTATAAAAAGCTAATTAATAAACTAAATAATATAGATATAAATAACAGTACTATAGCTATGTTAGCTATATTTATTTTCTCTTTTTTTTCTTCTTTGTCTACAACTTCATATCTTTCTTCTTTAATTCTACGCTCTATATCTTTTTCTAGTATATTCGTTTTTTTATCTTCCATATATACCTCTATTTCAACACTTTTTTATAATGTTCTGGGTTTACTGAACTAGCTTGTAATCTTTGACTCTCTAATAATTGCATTCTATAACTATCATATACTTTAGCTTTTTTGATAGACTCCACCATATTAATAAAATTATCTGGAGAATAAATATTATTTTCTGCAATATACTTATTATTATGGATAGTATTATTAAAACCATAAATAATCATATTATTTTCAAATGCTGTCCTTATGGCATTAAGTATCTCATTGCTGTAATTTATATCCAAATAATAATCACAATTAGCAAATAGTTTTTTTACTATAGGTTGTTCTACATTTTGGAATAATGTAATATTAGGATATTTTACTAAAGATAACAACTTAGGCGACATCTCTGTAATAGCTGCCACATAGAAATGAAAATCTGGCAATTCTGATAGCAAATCTTCTATTTTTTCTATTTGATCAGAATTAGTTAAAATTAAAATTTTGGGGTTATTATTATTTTCTCTTACAAAATTATATACATACCCTAGATATTGTATCTTTTCTTTAGCATCTTCATTAGCAAGTTGCATAATTTTTTCATAGACTTGTTTATCAGATATTAATATATTTTTTGTCCTTGTTTCCGTACTATTTAATATCAGTTGCATATTACCTGGCAATTCACCGTGTATAGGTTCTTGCCAAACTAACGTATCATTACCACTCTTATCTGCATTGTTAAAAGAATATAAGAAAGGAAGAGATAAGTTATTATAAATAATTTTATCTGTAGTTAATTTTTCCATATAGATATAGTAATCTAATAATTCAAGTTTAGATTTAAATATCTTTATCTTTCCTTGATCTTCATTTAATATTATGTCATTAGTAATATGATTTTCTACAATAACCTCTTTTCCATCTTCTTTATAATAGCTAGTTGTAATCAACTCGCCATCTTTACTGTATATAGAATTTGCATATCTATAACCATATTTATTATAATAATCTTTACTTCTAACAATATTATTGTTATCTAACCACTCAACTTCACTTACTATTCTTTTGTGTGTTGGCGTTGTATAATAAATATTCGCTTTTTTATTATCAAAATTATAAATTTCTCCATAAGAGTTATTTCCCCTTATTTCCCAGAAAAGTGGCACTTCTATTTGATTGAAGTATCTAGGATTTTCTGGTATTTCTTTATTCCCATACATAAAATACTCATAAGGAGAGGATACATTTTCTGGAGCAAATCCATCATAATTAATTACTACTGTCTTATTATCATAACCTGATCTTTGCAAAGAATCATGCAAATCTTTTGTTTCTTGACTGTAATATTCAAATAAATTTATCATTAATATCTCCTTCTTTTAAATTCCTACTACTTCATTCAATAGTTTTAACCATTGTTTCTCTACTTCTTTAGTCAAAAACTTCTTAGCATTTTTATATGAATTTTCTCTAAACTCATCTAAAGAATTATTTTCATATATACTAATTATTTTATTCGTAATAGCTTCTATTCCACTTCTAATATTTTCTTGATCATATTCTATTAAATAACCATTTTCATCTGGTGTTATGAACGTCTGATTTCCATATCTAACATCAAATCCTATTATTGGAAGTCCTGAACCTATAGCTTCTAACAGTGTCAATCCAAACCCTTCACTAGTAGAGGCTGTTATATACATTTCATAATTTTTATAAATATCTGTTAAATCTTTATGCCCTCTTAACTTTATATAATCTTCCGCATTATTTTCAGATATTTTGTCTACTAATTTTCCTTGTTCTCCGCCACTACCATAAATATCAAAAGTTAGGTTAGGTAATTTTTGTTTAGCATCTACCACTGCTTGTATAAGCCAATCAATATGTTTTTCACTAGCCAATCTAGAAGCCGTAATCAAAGAATAAGGTTTTCTTTTTTCTTCTGTATATTGTAGATTTTCTATACTTCCCACAGGAACAGTATAAACTACAATATTTTTATTATAATATTTCCTAAACTGCTCTTCCAAAAGATTTTTTTGAGCATCAGTTGCGGTAATAAAGAAATCAATATAATCAGAATAATTAAATTGATATTCGTAATAGTTATTCCATAATATATTATTATCATCTGTAGAATTTTCACTAAAATGTTCTGCATGGATAACGACACCAACTTTAGCATCTTTTTTATTTTCTAATATTGCCTGCGCTTGACCTGTACTTCTATCTATAATTACTACATCATTTTTTGTAAAATTTAACTTTTCTACAAAATACTTTATAAATTCGTATTTACTATACATTATCTTATCTGGAAATTTATAAACTATATTATCTCCATCTATAATTTCCTCGTAAGCTACACTACCATCTTCATTAAAAAACTTTCTTTGATATAAATGCGCTGCATTGTTTTTTGGAGTATAATATTCCGAACACATTCTTGTATAAGTAAAATAATCTTTACGAATCAGCATACCTCTAGATACGTATTCTACTCTATTAACAATATTAGAATTTTCATCTTTTAAATACGCTGTAAGAAACATATCATTTTCTTTATAATAGAGTCTTATTATACTACCATTTTTTTCTACATTACTAGGTTTAATACCTATACTATTTTCTACATCATCTATTGTATAAGTAGTTTCACTTATCTTTAAATCAGTGAAATAAGTATATAGCCAAATAACTTCACTATTTTTAAATCCAATTTTCTGAGTAAAATGTGCTATATTTTCTCCTAAAATCAAATCTGTAAAAATAAATTTAGCATCTTGATTTATAGCTCGAAAATTTTTTGCACGATAAACTTGAGCGTACTCAACCCCACTACTTGCCCATCCTATACCTAAATTAAAATTGTAAATTGTCATCTTTATCATCTCCAATTAATTTTATGGGAAATAAACCATAAGTTCTTGTTTATTGTTAACTTCTATATTACTCAACGAAATATTTCTAATTATTTCTTTTTCGATATCAAGTTTCATTTTATCAAAAGACTTTTTAGACTCAATATAATACTCAAACATTACTTGCTTTTGAGCCGTTTCTCTTCCCATAACTATACTTTTTAATTGTTGTAAGTTATCAACTTGCTCAATCCAACACTCATCTATAGCTTTTAGTAATGCCAATCTGTAAAATTCGTTTATCTTACTTCCTAAAAGATTTTTCTTTTTAGTAACTTCAAAATTTATTATATTGAAAAGTATCTCCATTTTTACTTTTTCATCAGAGAAGTCAAAATCACCATCAAATCCTTTAAAATCATAACTTAAATTTTCTAATATATAAAATGTTAAATCATCTTCTGTATTTATATTCTTAATAAACTTAACAATACTTTTTTCTATCATACTGTACACGTATTTATCATCTATATTTTCACTTATTATTTTATTTCTATATTTATAAACTAAATCTCTTTGAACTCTAATACTTTCATCAAATTCTAAAGTTGTCTTTCTTGATGATTCCCCGTAGTTACTACTAGCTTGTTGCGCTTTATTTATTAGTTTTCTTATTTTTTTATTTTTTATTTCCACAGGATTTCTAAAATCAAAATTATCTTTATTTTTTTTATAATATTCTTTTAATTTATCTGCTCCATATTTGGTAACAACTTTATCTTCTAATGATACAAAAAATTTACTAAATCCTGGGTCTCCTTGTCTACCAGATCTTCCGATAAGTTGCAAGTCAAACCTTTTACTCATCATTTTTTCTGTTCCTATAACAGCTAGTCCCCCTAACTCAGCAACACCTTCTCCTAGTTTTATATCTGTACCTCTCCCTGCTAATATAGTTGCTACTGTTACAGCACCTTTTTGACCCGCTTCTTTTATTATATCAGCTTCTTTTGCAATATTATAAGCATTCAATACATTATGCGCAATTCCCTCTTGTAATAACATCTTAGAATATATCTCTGACATATCAACAGATCCTGTAACTAATAATACAGGTTGTCCTGTTTTATGAATATCTAATAACATATTAAGAGAAGCATATAATTTTTCTGGTAACGTACAGTAAATTGCATCTTCTAAATCACGTCTAACCATAGGTTTATTTGTTGGTATTTGAATAACAGCCATATTATATGTATCTATAAATTCATTTTCAGACGTTTTCCCTGTTCCTGTCATACCACTTATTTTCTTGAACATTTTAAACAAATTTTGATAAGTAATAGACGCTATAGCTCTTGTATCATCAGATAATTTAACATATTCTTTTGTTTCTAATGCTTGGTGTTGACCTGACTGAATTTTTGTATTTTCTAAAATTCTTCCGTTAACATTATCTAGTAAATGAAGCTCATCACCTTGTACGACGTATTCTTTATCTTTTTCGAATAGTTTATGAGCACGCAAAGCTAAAACTATATGCCTTGCTAACTCTGTATATTCTGGACTATATAAATTATCAATGGCAAAAAATTGTTCTGCTCTATCTACACCTTTATAAGTAAGCCATACTTCATTTTTTTCTTTATCATACTTATAATCTTCTTTTTCTTTTAGAGTTAGTACAAATGTATTTGATAATTTATATAAGTTGGATTGTGCCCTAGGTGATCCTGATATTATAAGCGGAGTTTGAGTATTATCTAATAAGACCTCATCTACCTCATCTATTATAACATAATTAAAATTCCATAAAAATTTATTTTCTGTAGAGTCAGCTAAGTTTTCTTGTAAATAATCAAATCCTAGTGTACTGTTTGTTGTATATACTATGTCAGCAGAATATATTTTCCTTTTTTCTTTGGGTTTTATTTTCCTATCTTCTCCTATTGCTGTAGTGCTAACTGTTAGCCCCAAAAATCTATACAAATCAGCTAATTCGTCATAATCACGCTTAGCTAAATAATCATTAGTCGTAACTATAATTGCTCCTTTTCCAGTAAGTGCATTCAAATAAAGTGGCATTGTTGCTGTAAGAGTTTTTCCCTCTCCCGTCTTCATCTCTGCTACATTTCCCTGATGAAGAACTATTGCACCTAACACTTGAACATCATAAGGATACATACCTAATACTCTTTTGGCAGCTTCTCTAACTACTGCATACGCCTCAGGCAATATGTCATCTAATGAATAACCTTTTTGTAACATATCTTTAAAAATATTTGTTTTATTTTTCAAATCACTATCTGTTAATTTCGATATTTCAGAAGCAAATTTATTTACTTTTTTTAATATTTTATTTAACTTTTTTCTTCTAAAATAATCTAGAAAAAAATAATCGACATTTCCCAATACATTACCTCTCTTTTCCGATATCCAGTAATTCTAATATTCTATAATTATTATCATAAAATTTATCAAAGATAAAATTTTCATCTTCTAACTCATAATTATACACATATATAGACCTATCTTCTGATATTTGACTATTACTATAATCTTTATAATATAGCTTTCCAGCAATATAACTATTGTCTAATATTTTTTTATATTTTTCATAATCTTGACAATAATTCATTATGTACGCTTTAGAATTTTCTGTTAAAAGTTTATATTGAACAGCCGCTATATCAGAAAACGTACCATTCCCATAGAAATTTATATTTTTAAAATTATTATTTTCAAAAATACTAGCTATCTCATCAAATAAAAATTTATAACAATATATATGGGCATTATATATCTTACTAGTTACCATTACTATATTAGAATAATTCTTAAACAATTCTTTATTAACTTCTACAAATTTATTTTGATTTGGTTCCATAAAGATTACATTCAAATCTGCTGAATTTATATCTTTATTTAATATATCACTTACAATAAAACTGTTTTTATCAAAACTTTCTATCTGCTCAGTAAGCTCTATGTAGTGAAATTTCAATTCTGAACACCCTGCATTCATAACCTGTATTTTATAACTATAAGCATCATTAGGATAGACAAAAATATCCTCGTTAGATCTTATAACTGTTTCCGAAATAATTTTCTCATAACGATCATAAAATATAATTCTTAAATATATAGAATTCTCTGGAACAGTTTCTGCATTTACATAAATTTTATACAAATGACCTTTTTTTAACATAGGTAATTGTGGTGGATATCTATGACTTTGATGATTAGTTTTTGATAGCCATTCATTCATATCTTTTCCAGATGGCATTCTTAAATTTTTGAAATGAACAAAATCCTTACTTTTAAATTTTATTATTGATCCGAATAAATAACTATTAATACTAAAGTTATCCCAATATATTATATTTGAAAAATACTCCTTATTTATCATAAATCTATCCTTCCAAAATCACGTCTTAAAATATTTTTGTAGAAGTTCATAAATGCAACTATATTACCACCAAAATTGTCATTGTGTCTTCCTGATAATCCTTTTGCGTTTAGGTGAGTTTTTTTATTTTTTAAACTTTTTAACAAATTAGAGTAAGATTTATCATCATAATCTTCTTGTTTCATATAAACTACTGCAAAATGAGTATTATCAAAATTACCACTATTAAATCTATCCCAAAATATATTATCAAGAATTTTAGTATGATTTTCTGTTTGTCCGCCTGTAATAGTCATTAATATATCCAAAGATGTTGGAAATACATCTGGTCTTCTAAGTTTCTCTCTTAGTGCTACTGTCCCAACCCCTAAAACTGGTTTACTTATAATTACTGCATGAGGAAGAAGTTTTGGAGCATAATACGAAGCTCCAAATGTTCCCATAGATATTCCCGACAATATTAAATCTTTGTTTGTAAATCCTAAATAATCTAAACAACTATTAACTACTTCTGGGACTTTACTCTCTAATTCTTCGCTTCCTAAATAGAATGATCCTCCTGATAGTCTAGGATCTGAGATTAATAAAAACGGTGCATTCAATCCATTCATAATGTTAAACCCTTCAAATCCTTCAGCAGCTCTCCATCCAGAAAAATATACATTTAAAGGCGGCTTCAAATCTCCCGGATTAAAGTAAAATAATAATTCTTGACGATTACTATCTCTTTTTATAGTTCCTCCTAAACTAAAGTTTCCAAAACCTAAGCGTGAGAATCTATAGTGAATAGGACCTAATTCCAAAACACCGTCTCCTTTTACAAATATTGAGACGCTTATATATCCCTTAATATCTGTATCTAATATAACTGCATCTTTCAAATCTTCCTCTGAAAAAATCCATTCTTTATCAATAGTTGACAATGAGCCATCAACTATTGTTTTTACTACCATTTGAATTTCAACATTACCTTGCTTTTTATATTCTGGCCATAACTCTATAGGGGAATTTTTGTAAATAGGTTTATTATGCGAGCATATTACTACTTGTTTGTAACTATCTCCAAAATTCCCTGTTAATTTAATATAAGCATGACCATTATATTCGATATCTCCATCAAAATTACGATTTATAGAGAGTTCTTCTAAGGAATACTTTTCCCCGTAACCTCCTCCCTTAAAAAAAGATTTAGGAGCCATATCAATAATATTTTGAGGATTTGAAAAATCTATATCTCTAGGCTGTTTTAATCTGCAAAATTCTGAAAATTTCTCTGGAAATAATTCTCTATTATTATACAATATTGTATAAACTGGACAGAATTTTTTTAATAAATTAATATCATCAATGCTATCTATACTATCAAGTAAAGTTAAATTAAATGTTTTTATTCTTACTTTTTTTCTAATAGCATCCTCATCTATTACACTTAATTCAGATTTCTGTTTTAATTTTTGTATTCTTTCTATTTCTTTTTCTAATGCTTTTTCTACTCTAGCTTCGTGCTGTTGTTGTAGGTCTTCAACAAAATTTTCTAGATTTCCTGGAGCTATATAATTCCAAGCAATATTTTCTGGAATATTATATTTCTTACTCCAATCTGTACTACCTATTTGTAAAACACTTATTTTATTACTCATTATTACTCATCCTAATATAATTCTTTATATTTCTAATAATATTATCACTAGTATATTCTATTAACTTATCAACAGAGTAAACTAAAGATTTATTCCAGTTAGATAGACCTTCAAAATAATAGTTTATAGCTGATACCAATTGTTCTTTCCTAGATAATACATATCCATTTTTTTTATGATCAACATAAGAAGTAACAACTTTATTAACTTGTGGTATTCCTGCACTTATTCCTGCTATTTGTGTAAATAAATCTGGCTTATCTCCTAAGTCTACTATAAGTCTTACATATTCTAGTTCTTTTATTAAATCTATTTCTGTATTTATTACTGCTAGCTTAACATTGTCTTTTATTTTTTCTTCTAGTTGATTTTCTGCTACTTTATCATCTTCTTGCTGAAAAATAATATGCTCTTGAAAATATTCATTAATTGATATTATTTCATTTACAAGTTCAACAATACTATTTTCTGTATAGCCATTTTTTTCGTATGTTCCTAACGCTAAATTTATATTTTTGTTATCTAACATTTCTTTAAAAATTATATTTATTATATCTTTTAACTCTTGTTGCGAAATAGTATCCACTAATAAATATATAATCAATTCTTTTTTTCTTTGACTAGTACCGAGTCTCAAACGTGTATCATAAGGTGTAACATGATATACGTCTTTATAAACATTATACTTTGATAAATTGTTAATTAAATTTTTTTGTGTAAATTCGTTATCAGCTATAAATAAATTAGCTGTTTTAAAATAATCTGGAAAGTAATTTGCAAATGTAAATCTATCTTCAAAAAATGAAAAAACTAAATTAGCATTGTTATTTGCTCTACATACAAGGTCATTATGTCGCTCATCTGCTGCAATTAAGATTGTATCTTCACTAGAAGACTTAGCCAAATAATGCTCTAGTTTTTCGAAAATCAATTCTTCTATGTTATTATATTCTTTTTTATTAAAATTATCTTTAAATAGTGGATTTATTAATACCTTTCCATTATCAATTATATTTTCTCTTATCTGCCAAATACCTTCTTCATTAAGGTAATCTTTATATTTTTCTACTTCATTTTCAAAATAAAGTATACTTGATATAAATCCTCTATCATCAAAGACATATTTTTTAGTAATTTTATCATTATCAAAAAAAGTAATATATATTATATTACCTTCATTAGATAAGTCTATATTTGCATACAACTTATTATTTTTATTAACAACAACTAAAAAAGGCGTATAAATATATTCTACATTATCTCCCCAATTAAAATCTTTATAATTAATATTTGATATACTATTAGTTTTTATTTGCTGTATGTCATCAAATATAGAATAATAAGCAATTTCTAATAAATCCTGTCTGTGTAAAAAAGATCTTAAATTTGGAGAATAATTTAATACTATTAATTCTGTATTTTCTTGCTCCTTATTAAACATTCTTAATTGGTTTACAATGTCGTCAAACTCCATATTTTCATTATTTCTGTACCACACATTGACATTATCTTCCCATTTCTTATCATTACTATACCAAGATGCAATAAAATAAAACATCAATTATCCTCCTAATTTTATCTAAAACAGTGTTTTATATTTATTTCTTATTAAAATTATCTTAACTTGTTCTAATATATTATAAACTAAGCTAGATAATATCAAAACTGTTCCTGAAATCATCATATATTTAAAACCTTGTTTACTACTTATAGAATATATTACAGGTAATCCTGCTAATATCACTATATATATTGATCCTATAATTGAAAATTTAAATACTATTCTACTCAAATATTTCTCTGTATTTTTTCCAGGTCTTATGTTGTCTATATAATCTCCATTTTTTCTAAGATTTTCTGATATTTCTTCGGGATTAACATTTAAAAATGCAAAACCTATAGTTAAAGTAATAAGACATAAAATATAAATTAATACTCCATAAACTTCTGTAATATCTATATTTTTTAAAATTACTTTTAATGCTTCATTATCAGGATAAAATCTAAGAAGAAACCTAATTATATATGAAGGTAGTACTGTTATGGACAAAGCATACATAACAGGAAGACCTCCTGCCGGATTTAATTTTATCGCTAAATAAGATTTTTCAAAATATTCATTATTTATAAGTACTCTATTTACAGGGACTCTATATTCTGCCATTTCAAATAGAATCATTACGAGTACCATTATAAAGACGCCTAATAAAACAATTAAAATAAAAAATATCTTGTATTGGTTATAGTAGCTATATTTTTCTAAAAATAGATTAAATATTTGCCCCGCCCATTGCTTTACAATACCTACAACAACGATAACTATGGGCCCCCCTAATCCTTTTAAATTATTCATATTACCTAACCAAACTAAAAAGAAAGTTCCTGCGATTAGTATTGCTAATGTACTAAATATATTAAACTTTACATTTTCATTATTAACATATTCGAAATTACCTGCTAATACATATCCTTGCAATAATGCAATAACTAACATTAAGATCATTTGAATTCTTTGCGATTTTTTTGGTGCTAAAGATTTTATTTTTAATTTTTTAGATAAAGATAAAACTCTCCATATTATTAAAGAACTCATCCAAGGTCCTAATCCTAATGCAAATAATGATGTTCCTAACAAGTTACCACCTGTGGTACTACTTGCAATTTCTAAAAATTGATTATCTTCACTAAGATTACCTAAATTTACAGCTACATTAGGTATAGGAATATTACTACCTAATATGTATATCATAATTATTAATGTTAACCAAAGAAGTTTATTCCTTAATATATTATTACTGCTATTCAAAGTTTATTCTCCTTATTTATAAGCAAATAACTAACAAATTGCTATTTATAAGCAATCTGTTAGTTTTTGCATAATATATACTACATACTATTCTTCATTATTTTTCTTTTTTCTTCTTGATGCGAATAGCGTTGCTGCTAAAGCAATCATTCCTAAAGCAGTAGTCGCTGAACTGTCTGCTAATCCTGTAGATGAAAGTTTTTTATTAGATTGACTTTCTCTTGGAGCTACTGATTCGCTTCCTTGTTCTGACGTACTCATTGAATCAGACATTGACGCACTTGTTGATGCTGATTCACTTGCTGATGTACTTGCACTTACTGAGGCACTTGTCGATGCTGACTCGCTCGCTGATGTGCTTGCACTTACAGACGCACTTGTCGATGCTGATTCGCTTGCTGATGTGCTGGCACTCACTGACGCACTTGTTGATGCTGATTCACTTGCCGATGTACTTGCATTTACTGATGCACTTGTTGATGCTGATTCACTTGCTGATGTGCTGGCACTTACTGATGCACTCATTGATGCTGACTCACTTGCCGACGTACTTGCACTTTCTGATGCACTCGTTGATGCTGATTCGCTTGCTGATGTGCTGGCACTCACTGACGCACTTGTCGATGCTGACTCGCTCGCTGATGTGCTGGCACTTACAGACGCACTCATTGATGCTGACTCACTTGCCGACGTACTTGCACTTACTGATGCACTCGTTGATGCTGATTCACTTGCCGACGTACTTGCAGATTCTGACGCACTTGTCGATGCTGACTCGCTTGCTGATGTGCTTGCACTTACTGATGCACTCGTTGATGCTGATTCGCTCGCCGATGTACTTGCACTTTCTGATGCACTCGTTGATGCTGATTCACTTGCCGATATACTTGCAGATTCTGACGCACTTGTCGATGCTGACTCACTTGCCGACGTACTTGCAGATTCTGACGCACTCATTGATGCTGATTCACTTGCCGACGTACTTGCACTTTCTGATGCACTCGTTGATGCTGATTCGCTTGCTGATGTGCTGGCACTTACAGACTCACTCATTGATGCTGACTCACTTGCTGATGTACTTGCAGATTCTGACGCACTCGTTGATGCTGATTCACTTGCTGATGTACTTGCAGATTCTGACACACTCATTGATGCTGACTCGCTTGCTGATGTGCTGGCACTAATCGATGTACTCGTTGATGCTGATTCACTTGCCGACGTACTTGCACTTACTGATGCACTCGTTGATGCTGATTCACTTGCCGACGTACTTGCACTTACTGATGCACTCGTTGATGCTGATTCACTTGCTGATGTGCTGGCACTTACAGATGCACTCGTTGATGCTGATTCACTTGCTGATGTACTTGCAGATTCTGACGCACTTGTCGATGCTGATTCGCTTGCTGATGTGCTGGCACTCACTGACGCACTTGTCGATGGTGACTCGCTCGCTGATGTGCTGGCACTTACAGACGCACTCATTGATGCTGACTCACTTGCCGACGTACTTGCAGATTCTGATGCACTCGTTGATGCTGACTCACTTGCCGACGTACTTGCAGATTCTGATGCACTCGTTGATGCTGATTCGCTTGCTGATGTACTTGCAGATTCTGACGCACTTGTTGATGCTGATTCGCTTGCCGACGTACTTGCAGATTCTGATGCACTCGTTGATGCTGACTCACTTGCCGACGTACTTGCAGATTCTGACGCACTTGTCGATGCTGACTCGCTTGCTGATGTGCTGGCACTTACTGATGCACTCGTTGATGCTGATTCGCTCGCCGATGTACTTGCACTTACAGACGCACTTGTTGATGCTGATTCACTCGCTGATGTGCTTGCACTTACTGATGTACTCGTTGATGCTGATTCACTTGCTGATGTGCTTGCACTTACTGATGCACTTGTTGATGCTGATTCACTCGCTGATGTACTTGCACTTACTGATGCACTCATTGATGCTGATTCGCTTGCCGATGTGCTTGCAGATTCTGACGCACTCATTGATGCCGACTCACTTGCTGATGTGCTTGCACTTACTGATGCACTTGTTGATGCTGATTCACTCGCTGATGTACTTGCACTTACTGATGCACTCATTGATGCTGATTCGCTTGCCGATGTGCTTGCAGATTCTGACGCACTCATTGATGCCGACTCACTTGCTGATGTACTTGCAGATTCTGACGCACTCGTTGATGCTGACTCGCTTGCTGATGTGCTTGCACTAATCGATGTACTCGTTGATGCTGATTCGCTTGCCGATGTGCTTGCAGATTCTGACGCACTCATTGATGCCGACTCACTTGCTGATGTACTTGCAGATTCTGACGCACTCGTTGATGCTGACTCGCTTGCTGATGTGCTGGCACTAATCGATGTACTCGTTGATGCTGATTCACTTGCCGACGTACTTGCACTTACTGATGCACTCATTGATGCTGATTCACTTGCTGATGTACTTGCAGATTCTGACACACTCATTGATGCTGACTCGCTTGCTGATGTGCTTGCACTAATCGATGTACTCGTTGATGCTGATTCACTTGCCGACGTACTTGCACTTACTGATGCACTCGTTGATGCTGATTCACTTGC
>NZ_JACBYC010000143.1 GCF_013415425.1 Gemella sp. GH3
GTATAGAGACAGGTTATACTATGATAGAGAAATTTTATTTAGGTACATATACAAAAAGAAAAAGCGAAGGCATATATTCTATAAAATTAAACAAAAATGATAAGACTTTATTTGATTTAAAATTAGAAAAAAAAATAAATAATCCCACATATATAACAAAAAATAATGATAATATTTTTTCAGTTTCTTCAAATAATAATTTAGGTGGAATTACTGTATTCGATAAATACAATACTATAAATGAAAATTTTGAGTCTTCTACACCTTGTTATATAAGTTACAATCATAATAACAATATAATTTTAACAGCTAATTATCATACTGGGACTATAATAGCTTATAGGTTTAAAAACGATAAACTTGTTAAATTAGATGTCCTTAGCCACGAACAAGAATCACATATGCACTACTGTAAATATACACCAGATAATAAATTTATTGTAACTTGTGACTTAGGTACAGATAAATTAATAACCTATGTATTAGAAAATGATAAATTAAAAAAAATAAATGAATATAAAGCAACTTCAAAATCAGGGCCAAGACATATAGCTTTCCATAAAACAAAAAATATAGCTTATTTAATTTGCGAACTTAATGCATCTGTAGAAATATTAAATTATGATAATCAAAAAGGAAAATTTTCTTTACTTAATAAGATAAATTTAGTTGAAAATAATGAACATAAATGGGCTTCAGCAATAAGAATTACAAGCGACTCAAAATATTTGTACACAACAAATAGAGGAAAAAATATAATAACAGCACTAAAAATACTAGATAATGGTGACCTTGTAAAAATAGCTTCTTACGACACATTAGGAGAAGTCCCTAGAGATTTCAACTTTAGTAATGACGAAAAGTTTATAATTGTTGGTCACCAAGAAACAGATAACTTAACGATATTTGAACGAAATAAAGAAGATGGTACGCTCAAAGCTATTAATAATGAAACGTTTGCTCCTGAAGTTGTTTGTATAATAAAATAAATTAAATTAAAATATATACAAAAATTATTGATATATACGCATCTTAAATTACTTTATAATAAATATAAAATAAAAAACCTAAAATTATTATTTTAGGTTTTTTTAAAAATTATTTTTCATCAACTACGTATGGTAAAAGAGCCATGTGACGTGCTCTTTTTATAGCTGTAGTCAACATTCTTTGATACTTAGCTGATGTTCCAGTTACACGACGTGGTAAAATTTTTCCACGCTCTGAAACGAATTTTTTAAGTAATTCTACGTCTTTATAATCTATTGTTTCAATGTTATTTTTTGTAAAGTAACATACTTTTTTACGACGACGCATATTGTTACGACGATTGTTGAATTGTGCCATATGCTTATTATCCTCCTGTAATATTATTAATCTTCTTTAAACGGATTAACTATATCCTGTAAAAAATCATCATCTAAATTACTCGGGAAATCTTCTCCGAAATCCGAGAAAGATGAACTATCGTTCATAAAATCATGCATTACTGCATTATTATTCGTGTTAGAGTTAGAAAAATTATTTTGTTGATATTGAGGTTGACCGAAGTTCATCACCTCAAAACCATTATCTTGTTGTCTATTCGTATTAGATTTAGATTCTAAATACTGAATATTATCAGCTACTACTTCTGTAACATATACAGTATTACCATCTTTACCTTGATAATTTCTAGTCTGTATTCTACCTTGAACACCTATTAGGCTACCTTTAGCAAGAAATCTTGCCATATTTTCTGCCTGTTTTCTAAAAACTACACAGCCAATAAAATCAGCGTTTCTTTGTCCACTCTGGTCTGTAAAGTTTCTATTTACTGCAATAGTAAAGTATACCATTGGAATATTTGAACTAGAATATCTTAACTCTGGATCTTTAGTTAAACGTCCTACTAATACTACATTATTTATCAAGATAATACCCTCCTATTATTTTTCTAATCTTACAACTATGTGACGAATAATATCTAAGTTGATTTTTGCTAAACGATCAAATTCTTTTGTAGACGCATCTGTTTCTGAAGTTAATTCTACTACAAAGTAGTAAGCATCTGAGAAATCTTCGATTTCATAAGCTAGTTGTTTCTTACCTAACTCTTTTACTTCTGTGATTTCTGCACCTTCTGAAAGAATACCTACGAATCTGTCTACTAAAGCTTTTTTAGCTTCTTCTTCAATACGTGGTTGAACAGCAAACATTACTTCATATTTTCTCATCTTTTGTTACCTCCTTTTGGTCTTTGCGACTCTCTACCATAATAAAGAGTAAGGAGTAATAAAATTACTCGTTTGTTATTATATCAATTATTTAAAATAATTGCAATACATATAGTTCATTTTTATGTAATTATTATTGTAAGAAAAAATAGCGATAATAAAAAGATTTCTTATATTATCGCTATAATATTTTTATTCTAATTCTTTTAATTTTTCTTTTAAATATTCTATCAATTCATCTTTGAAGTCGCTTTTTAGAGCAAAATCTATAGTAGTCTTTACAAAACCAATTTTTTCTCCAACATCATACCTAGTACCTCTAAAGTCATAGGCATATACCTGCTCCTCTTCATTAAGCATTTGTATAGCGTCCGTTAGTTGAACTTCTCCTCCTGCTCCTATTTGCTTTTTCTCTAGATGTTTAAAAATACCTGGAGTAAGTAAATAGCGTCCTAAAATTGCTAAGTTAGATGGAGCTGTGCCTTGCTTTGGTTTCTCTACAAAACTATTTACTTCATAAAGTCTTCCATCTCTTGTTTTAGGATCTATTATCCCATAACGATGAGTATCTTCACTAGCAACCTTTTGAACACCTATTACTGAACTTTGAGTTTTATCGTATTCATCCATAAGTTGTTTTATCGCTGGAGTATCTTCATTTATTACTATGTCGTCACCTAATAATACGGCGAACGGTTCGTCTCCAATAAAACTTTTAGCTGTTAGGATAGCATCTCCTAACCCTGCCATTTCTTTTTGGCGTACATAATAAATATTTGCCAAATTAGTAGCGTGACGAACTCTTTCTAACATTTCTAATTTATCTTTTTTTTCTAAATCAGCTTCTAGTTCAACATTTTTATCAAAATGATCTTCTATAGCTCTTTTAGGTTTCCCTGTTACTATTATTATATCTTCAATACCGGCAGCTACAGCCTCCTCTACTATATACTGAATAGTTGGCGTATCTATTATTGGTAACATTTCTTTAGGCATAGCTTTAGTTGCTGGCAAAAATCTTGTACCATACCCTGCTGCTGGTATTATTGCTTTTTTTACTTTTTTCATCTTTCCACCTTTATTTATTGTCGTTTTTTCTCATTATATCATCTTTTTTAAAATTTTAAAATAGTTTTGTACCTTTTCACCAAAAATCAAACAAAAAGTTCAATTATCTAATAACCCTAGAAAACTTAATATTACAATACTAATAACAGTTATACAAGGAATAATTTATAATTAAGCCTAAATTTTTAATATTATTAATAAATTTTTCAAACATTAACAAAACATTATTTTAATATTTGAAATCAACTTATTAAATTATTTTTTCAAATAAAAATCACGAGCAAAAATAATTTCTTGCTCGTAATTTTTATTTAGTTAATTTATTTATTTTATAATTTATAAAAAGGTAGAAATTTTAACTAAGTGCTTTTAATGTTACACTCGTTTCATACTCTTTACCATTTCTATAATAAGTAACTTTAACTGTATCTCCTATTTTTGTATTTTCAAAAATATATTTTCTAAGTTCTGCAACGCTCTTTACTTCTGATCCATTTAATTTTGTTATTATATCATATTGTTTTAATCCAGCTTTTTCAGCAGAACTCCCTGATTCAACACCTTTTATAATAATACCTTTTTTATCAGTATTATAATTTAATGTTCCTTCTACCAAATCTTTATTTAGCGATGACACTGAGTTCAAATGAATACCTAAAGCAGGTCGCATTACTTTACCTGTTTTTTCTAACTGTTCTGTTATTATTTTCACTTCATTAGCAGGAATAACAAAACCTATACCTTCAGCAGATACTGATTCACCAGCGTTTGATATTTTTAATTCGTTGATACCAATTAATTCTCCTTTATTATTTATTAAAGCTCCTCCACTGTTACCAGGATTTATAGCTGCATCTGTCTGAATTACAGTTTGATACCAGTCAGGTGTACCATCCTTATCAATATCAATAGGAATTTGACGATCTACTGCCGATACTATACCTTTTGTTACTGTATTAGATAAAGAAATATCTAACGGAGATCCTATTGCCATAGCCGTCTCTCCTACAGCTACATTATTACTATCAGAAAAATCCATAACAACTTTCACATCTTTAGAATTTATTTTCAAAATTGCTAAGTCTGTCCAAACATCACTGCCTACTAATTCAGCTTCTAAAGTTTTCCCATCACTTAATATTACATTAATTTTTTTTGCACCTTTTATTACATGCTCATTAGTAACTATATATGCAGTGTTGCCATCTTTCTTATAAATTACTCCACTACCATTCGCTGCTGGTTTTAGTTCGTTACTACCTCCACTTCCCAAAATACTTCCTATATCATTTGAAACAGTCTGTTGATAATTAACTATTGATACTACTGCATCCTTGGCTTTAGAAACTGCATTTATGGTAGTTTCTTGATTACTATTTTCTTTTTCAGAGCTAGCTACCCTTGAAGTTTCAACTCTCTTGTTCCCGTTAACAAAATATTGTGTTCCAAAGACACTAAAGGCTCCTAATACAAAAGAGCCAAATACAGTTAAAAATAACTTAGCATAATTTGATTTATTTCTATTATCATAATTATTTTCTTTAATATCTACTAAATTTTCAGTTTCTTCTACTTCTTCTACAGATTCTTCATCTAAATTATCAATATCTGTTATTTCTTCAGATTCATCATTAAGAAAATCATCATTTTCAATGTTATCTTTAAAATTTGTCATAAAAAATCCCCTTTACTATGAATTATTTATTATAATATTAACACAAAAACTTAAAAAATAACTTAAATTTACTTTATTGTTTTTAACTAATGAAAGTGCTATAATTGTATATATTACAAAAGGAGGAAAATATGAATCTTAGAAAATATTCTACATTAACCTATATACTATTAATAACTTTTATTTTCTTCTATACATTAAATAGTAATCTTCACATAGATAGAAAAATAAACTATCTAAATATGTTATATATGTTTATTTTATTCATACTATGGTTATTCGCTTGGTACTTATTTTTTATAAAAGATATTATAAAAAGTAATCAGCAAGAAAGAAATAGAATTTCAACAGTTTTAATATTACTAGCTATTATTCTTTTCTATCATAATCCTCTACCTAGCTATGATAGCTACATAATAGATATAGATAGGAAATTTTTCTTTATATTAACTATAATTTCATTTATATCATTTATTATTTTTTCGAAAAACAAACCTTTTTTACCTACTGGTATATTAGTATTTTTACCAATAGTATTGCAAAGTTTTTGTGTTAATATTTTAAAAAATGATACATTATTCGTTACATATCCATATTTTACTACAGCATTAATAATAATTTTGTTATTGTCATTTTTCGGTTATAAACAAATAAAACAAAAAAAATAAAAAGTATACATTATGTATACTTTTTTTACTTAT
The DNA here is from genome assembly GCF_013415425.1 of Gemella sp. GH3. GTDB lineage: Bacteria > Bacillota > Bacilli > Staphylococcales > Gemellaceae > Gemelliphila. The sequence goes on from NZ_JACBYC010000143.1 coordinate 5,661, forward strand.
AACATTATTACTTATCCTAAAAAAATCAAATATTTATTACAAACATCTGCATAAAAACCTGAATAATCACTATCTTTCAACAATTTTTCTTGATCTTTATCTACAATAAAATCAGTATCTGCTTCCATTATAGCTATTAATCTTTCAAATGTATCCAAAAAATGTTCTCCAGCAGAATTAATTATATAATTTAATTGTTGCTGTGCTAAAAAAGGTGCAAAAACCTGTTGAAACGCTCCTTTTTTCATTTTATAAATTAATTTTTTTCCATTAACTATAAAGTTATCCTTCTCTTTTTCCACAAATAAACTAGCTTTCTCATAATTTGTAAAAAATTGAACAGCATAAGTACCTTTGTAATCTATTATTAATGGTAAGTTATAACCTTCTCTTTCATAACTCTGCTTATCTATTACTACGTAGTGTTCTTCTAAATTCCAAAATTCTTTTGCTATGTGATAAAATGACAATCTCCAATTATTATCACCTACTGGTAATGTTTTAAAAGCAGCTATCTGCTCTACTAATTTTTTATCTCGCATATCTCTTTCTCCTTATATCAGTTCTATTACTGTTCCTATTCTACTAGTAGTTCCATTATCTTGTCTATAAGAATAAAATTTATCATTGTCTTCTACTGTACAAAAATTAGTGTTAATTATATTATTACGTTTTATACCTAATCGTTCAAGCATAGTAATATTTATACATTCTAAATCTAGATAAAATTTATTTTTACAAACTTCATAATAATTCGGAATATTTAGTACAGAAAATTTATCAATTAAATCTTTTGAAACTTCATAGTTTTTCTTTTTTATATGTGGTCCTATAATAACATTAATATTAGAAATATTACAGTTATATTTATCTATCATAATTGCCAAAATATTTTTAGATATATTTTTATAAGTTCCTCGCCAGCCTGCATGTGCTAATGCTATAACTCTTTTTTTAGAATCATAAAATACTAACGGTACACAGTCAGCTGTGAAAATTAATAACGGTATATTATCTTTATTAGTTACTAAGCCATCTGCTTCTTCTAGATTATCATCAACAAAATCAACAACTTTTACATCTACACCATGAATTTGAGTACTGTAACTTAAATTTTCTACAGTAAAATTATACTTTGTTAAATTTTCTTTTAAAAAGGATATATTTTTAGCATCTATATTTCTTTTAGTAAATACAACTTTTATATTATCATCTTGAAATAAATAAACATTCTTTTCTTCTTTCATTTCCATCACCAACTTTATTAAATAAATATATTCTTATTATAATTAATTTTTTATAAAAAGTAAACATAGTAATACAGTATGCACTTTTATAAAACTTTATATATAGTACAATACAATATAAAATTTTTACAGCTGTATTACATTTATATTCGATGTACTACTACAATAAATACACTAATATACACTTCAAGAAAACGCTTGACATTATCTTTGGAATACGATAACATTATATTAAGACAATGAATACTTTTAAATCTAGTATTTATTTATAAAAAATATCAATAATCCAAGAATTTATTGTATTCATAAGTTACCAAATTATAAAAAGGAGATTTACGTATGAACGTATTATTAAGTGTTATACCTATAGTTACTTTAGTTTGGATGATGACTAAAAAGAAAAGTGTTCCTTCTCACATTGCACTTCCACTAACAGCACTATTTGTATATGTTATCCACATTGCTTATTTTAAAACAAATTTTGCACTACTTAACTCAGGATTAATTACAGGTTCTTTAGCCGTTCTTACCCCTATAACAGTAATAGCAGGAGCAGTTTTATTCAACAGATTCCAACAACTATCTGGATGTCAAGATATTATTAATAAGTGGTTAGAATCAATAACTAAAAACCCTATAGCTCAATTTATGATTATCGGTTTTGCATTTGCATTTATGATTGAAGGTGCAAGTGGTTTTGGTACTCCAGCTGCTATAGCTGCCCCTATCTTAATAGGACTTGGATATCAACCAATAAAAGTTGTTATCGCAGTTCTAGCATTTAACTCAGTGCCAGTATCATTCGGAGCTGTTGGTACTCCTACTTGGTTTGGGTTCGGATCTTTAGGACTTTCTGAAACTGTAATTACAGAAATAGGACTTAAAGCGTCTGTAATACATTTATTTGCAGGAATGATTGTTCCAGTAATGGCTTTACTTTTTGTTTTCGAATGGAAAGAAGTTAGAAAAAATATTATATTCATTTACTTAACAGTATTTTCTTGTGCTATTCCGATGACATTACTTTCAGCAGTTAATTATGAGTTCCCTTCACTTATAGGTGGTGCAATAGGTTTCTTTATCTCAGTATTTCTTGCTAGTAAAGGAGTAGGTCTTTCTAAAGATTCTGTAAACTTAGTAGAAGATTACTCAACTGTTATCGAAAAAGTACCATTTAAAGATGTATTCAAAGCATTACTACCAACGATAGTTTTAATCCTTACACTTGTAGTAACTCGTATTCAACAACTACCATTGAAGAATATACTTAGAACAGATAGCATTCTATTTGAAGCTGATTTAGGATTTGCAAAATTAAATGTAACAAAAGCGTTTAAAATTTCACTCCTTGATGTTTTAGGTACTAAAGAAAAAGAAGCTTATGAATTATTGTATGCTCCCGCTTTAATACCGTTCTTCTTTACAGTATTTATATTACTAGCACTTTATCCAAAAATGAATGGTAAAGTTGGTACTATGCTCAAAGAAACTTTTAACCAAATAAAATTACCTTTCCTTGCTTTATTAGGGGGAGTTATTATGGTTAAATTTATGTTAATCGGTGGAGATAATTCTATGGTTAAAATTATAGGTCTTGCTTTAGCTGATGCAACAGGTTCTTACTGGACAATATTTGCATCATACTTAGGATCTATAGGAGCATTCTTCTCAGGTTCTAATACTATCTCTAACTTAATATTCGGCGGAGTTCAACAATCTATTGCACAAAGTACAGGATTATCTGTCGGTACAATACTAGCAATGCAATCAGTTGGTGGAGCTATGGGGAATATGACTTGTATCAATAATATTATAGCTGCTTGTTCTGTATCAAACGTTCATAACGAAGAAGGTAACATTATGAAGCGTACAGCTATACCGATGATTACATACGGAATTATTGCAGCGATTGTAGCTACATTTGTTTTCCCACTTATTTTCTAAAATAAACTTTTTAAAAAATAACGTAGAAATATATTTCTACGTTATTTTTTTATAAATCATCAAAAAATGAAAGTTGAGCTTTTTCTGGTACTCCTTTAAAAGTTCCTAAATCTTTTAAATATTCTAAAACAGTAGAAGACACTCCACAACGTTTAGAAAAATCTTCTATTGATAAGAACTTATTTTCTTCACGTGCTTGCACTATTTTTAATGCTACGTTCTCACCTAACCCTGGAACTATAGAGAAAGGTGGAATAAGAGAATCCCCTTCTATAATATAATCAAAGCCTTGTGATTTTTCTAAATCTACTTTTAAAAATTTATATCCTCTATTTAACATTTCAAAAGCTATTTCATAACTTACTAATGCTGCTTGATCTTTACCTGTTATTTGATCACGACCCAACTCTTTTAATTGTTTAATTTTATTTCCTAAAAAGTCTTTACCTTGAATTACCGTTTTTATATCATAGTCATTCGCTCTGACCGAAAAATATGCACAATAATAAACTATAGGTTTATGTACTTTAAACCAAGCTATACGAAGCGCCATTAATACATAGGCAGCAGCATGGGCTTTAGGGAACATATATTTTATTTTTTTACAAGAATCTATATACCATTCTGGTACATTATTATCTCGCATCGCCTTTTCGAAATCTTCTGTTAAACCTTTACCTTTACGAACACTCTCCATAATAGTAAATGCAAGACTTTCTTCTAGACCAGCATATATTAGATAAACCATTATATCATCACGACAACCTATAACATCTTTTAAGGTACATATTTTCTTCTTAATTAAATCTTGAGCATTTCCTAACCATACGTCTGTTCCGTGCGATAATCCAGATATTTGAACTAATTCAGAATATGTTGTAGGTTTAGTATCTTCCAACATTTGAATAACAAAGTTAGTCCCAAACTCTGGTATACCTAGTGTTCCCGTAGAACAACCTAATTCTTCTTTTGTAACTCCTAAAACATCTGGAGATGAAAATAATTTCATAACATCCGGATCAGATACATCTATTCCCGTAGGATCTATTCCAGATAAATCTTGCAGTTTTCTTATCATTGTAGGATCATCGTGTCCTAAAATATCAAATTTTAAGATATTATCATGAATAGAGTGGAAATCAAAGTGTGTTGTTCTCCATGCACTCGTCTCATCATCTGCTGGATATTGATAAGGAGTAAAATCAAATATGTCCATATCATTAGGGACTACTAGTATCCCACCGGGGTGCTGTCCAGTTGTTCTTTTGACTCCCTCACAACCCGTAGCAATTCTTTCTAAATCAACATTTCTTTTATCAATTTCATGCTTTTCAAAGTATTCTCTTGTAAATGAATAAGCGGTCTTCTGTGCAACCGTAGAAATTGTTCCCGCACGATAAACATAATCTTCTCCAAATATTTCCTTTGTAAAATTATGTGCTGTTGGCTGGTAATCACCAGAAAAGTTAAGATCAATATCTGGAACTTTGTCCCCTTTAAAACCTAAAAATGTTTCAAATGGTATATCTTGACCATCTTTTTTCATTTGAACTTGACATTTAGGGCAATTTTTATTAGGTAAGTCAAATCCTGATGCAAACTCACCTTTTAAGAAAAATTCACTATATTTACAATTAGGACAAACATAGTGTGGCACCAAAGGATTTACTTCTGTTATATCCATCATTGTAGCTACCAGCGAAGATCCAACAGATCCTCTTGACCCTACTAAATAGCCATCAGATAAAGATTTTTTAACTAATTTACTTGATATTAAGTATACTACTGAGAAGCCATTACCTATAATAGAATCCAATTCCTTTTCTAATCGTTTTTCTATTATTTCGGGTAGATTATCTCCATATATAGAACGTGCTTTTTGGTAACTTATATTACGAACATCTTCTTCTGCACCTTCTATTTTTGGAGTATATAATTTATCTTTTAGAGGTACAACATACTCTATCATATTGTTTATTTTATGAGTATTGTTTATAACTATATCTTCTATCAATTTCTTATCATTCAAATAACTAAATTGATCTAACATCTCTTTTGTAGTTAAAAAATTAGCCATAGGCATAATATCTCTTGCCCCAGGATTATTTTTTACTGTAAGACGCAATATTTGTCGATATACATGTTTATAATCGTCTAAATAATAAGTATCTCCAGTTGCAACTACTATTTTCCCCTGTTCTGTTGATAATTCAATTAATCTTTTTATTTCTTTTTGTAATTCTGATGTATCTTTAATACGTTCATTTTTTATAAATTTCTCGTAGTGATGCAAAGGTTGTATTTCAACATAATCATAAAAGTCTATTAACTTCCTTAATTTATCTTCTCTAGAATTTAGTAATTCTTCAAATAATTCATTATCACTGTTACCACTTCCTATTATTAGATCTTCACGATAATTATTAAGTAATGAACGTGGAATAGTTGGTTTTCCTGATGATAAATATTTAGTAGAACTATATGAAACTAATTTAAACAAATCTTTTAAACCTTTTGTATTTTTAACTAGTATTGAACATGGGAATGAGCGAGCTCTCCTATGAGCTAAATTCGAATCTATCTTATCATCTATTTCATTATGCTTTTCTATACCAAGACTATAGAGTTGATTTAACATTTTCACAAAAACTTCTGCAGTAGCTTTTGTATCAAATATCGCTCTATGGTGTTGTGTCAACTTAACTTTATACATCTTAGCTAAATTATTAAGCCCATGTCGTTTAGCCTCTTTATTTATAGCACGCGATAAAAATAAAGTGTCTATACTTGCATAATGTAATTTTTCCATAATACCTAATCTTTCAAAAGATTTTCCTATAAAACCTAAATCAAATTTAGCATTATGAGCAACTAAAATATCGTCATTATCTAACCAATTATAAAAATTCGTCATAACTTCTTGTTCTAAAGGTGCATTTTTTACATCTTCATTAGTTATACTAGTTATATTTGTAATTAATTGCGATATAGAGCGTTCTGGATTTATATAGCTTTCAAAAGTATCTATCTCTTTTCCATTTTTCACTTTAATAGCTGCTATCTCTATTAATTTATCACGCTCTGCTGAAAGACCGGTTGTCTCCACATCAAAAACAACATATGTAGCATCTTTTAAATACAACTCTTTCTTATTTGTTGTAGCTGTAATACTATCATCTAAAATAAAAGCATTCAAACCGTAAATAGGTTTAATATTTCTTCCCTTTGTGTTCAAACAAATTTCAGGATATGCTTGCACTCCATAACTGTCTGTAAAAGCAATTGCTTCATGTCCCCATTTTTCAGCACAATCTAAATACTCTTTTGCACTACTTACACCGTCTAGTGGTGACATTTTAGTATGAACATTTAATTCTATACGCTTTTTCCCTTCATAATCATCAAGTTTTTCTTCTTTAGTTATACTTTCGATAGCTCTTGGTTCTATTACCGTATCATTAAGGAAAGTATCATAAGATACATTTCCTTCTATTTTTATCCACTGACCTTTTTTCAAAGATGATAAAATATCAACTAACCCGTTTTTTCTACTACTATTTTTAAATTTGCTATTATTAGAATTTATGAACATCCTTACTATTATAGAATCACTATAATCTGTAATCTTTATTCTAAATTGACTGCTACCACTTCTAAAATCTATCTTCTCAGTATCAAAAACTTGACCTAGCAATGTAGCACTTCCTGAATATCCAACTATATCTTTGATTTCTACTATATTTTGATCTTTAATAGTTTTTCCGTATCTATCTATTTTTTTTGTGGATCCATTACTTTCTTGTACTTTCTTTTGAGAATTATCTTTGATTTTTTCTAATCTAGAAATCTCTTCACTAATTATTTGTTCATGCTTGTTAGCTAGTTCTTCATTTTTAAAATTAGCTCTTATATTCTCTACAACTATTCCCAAATTTTTGTATATTTTTAAAATTTCATCTTTTTTATTATCGATAAAATTACTCCAAATTGTCGGAGTAAAAACTTTTACAATTATTTCAGAATTATCAACTATAATTTCGTTTGCAATAATAGCGTCTATAATCGCATTATTCTCACCAGTAAAAAATACTTCATTAATTACAAATGGCCAATATTCTAATATTTTTTCATCTTTAACTTCGTTATTAACTGTAATACTATAATTAACGAGATAGTCTTCAAAAAAACTATCTCGCATCTTATTAATTAATAGTATCCAATTAGTAACAAGGGGCAATTCATCTACTTTAAAATTAAAAATCCATTCTTTATCAGTATTGTTCTTAACAATATTTTCTAAAGTCATATTTGAAAAACTTCTTTTTTCCAAAAGATATTCTAAATCTAGGACTTTTAATAAAAAGGAAAAGTTTTTATTACTCATTGTTCCTCCATAATATTATTTATAAAATTCTTGAACTTTTTCTAGAATTTCATCTGGAGATAATTCTATTTTGTCTCCAGTTCTTCTATATTTTAATTCGACTGTATTTTCTCCAGCTTTCTTTCCTACTATTATGTGAACAGGTATACCAATAAGATCAGCATCGTTAAATTTAACACCAGCTCGTTCTGCTCTATCATCAAACAATACTTCTACTTTATTATTTTTTAATTTTTCGTAAATTTGTTCACTAAGTTTTACTTGCTCTTCTTTTTTTACATCTACACATATTAAATGTACTTGATAAGGAGTAGCCTCTTTTGGCCAAATAATACCTTTATCATCATTATGTTGCTCAATAATAGCTGATAATAATCGTGATACTCCTATACCATAACATCCCATATAAAAGTGATTAGCTCGCCCGTTTGCATCAAGATATGTAATATTCATTGATTCTGAATATCCCTTTCCTAGTTCAAACACTTGACCTATCTCTATTCCTTTAGCAAATTTAACTGGACCAGATAAATCTTCTGCAAGATCACCTTCCTCAATCATACGTAAATCATAATAACCGTCCACTTCATAATCACCTGGATTAACATTAATATAGTGGAATCCTTTTTTATTAGCACCACAACTATGGTTATACATATATTTTACAGCATTATCAGCAATAACTTTACAATTTTTTATATCAAATGGCCCCATATAACCTACTACAGAACCCATACTTTCTATTTCTTCAGGAGTTGCCATTTCTACCTCAGAAGTATTCGTAGCTTTTTTGAATTTTATCTCATTTAATTGATCATTACCACGCATAAGAACTAAGTAAAGTTCTCCATCTGCTTTTAATGCCAAACCTTTCATCGCACGTGTAACATCAACACCACAATATGCTGCTATCTCATCAATAGTTTCTTGTGCTGGAGTTTCTAATAAACTTCTCTCTTTTTTCTCATATACTGGCATAGTATAATTTTCTTCAACGACTTTAGCAGTTTCTATATTAGCTGCATAATCACTTTCTTCTGTGTATACAATTGTGTCCTCTCCTACATCAGCTAATGCTTGAAATTCGTGAGTATAACTCCCCCCTATATTACCAGAATCTGCTTGTACTGCACGATATTTAAGCTCTAGTCGATCATATATTTTCGAATAAGCATTGTAAAAATCATTATAAGTTTCTCTTAGAGATTCTGGGCTATCGTGGAAAGTATACGCATCTTTCATAATAAACTCTTTACATCTTAATAATCCCAAACGTGGTCTAACTTCATCTCTAAATTTAGTTTGAATTTGATAAAGACTCATAGGCAATTGTTTGTATGAAGTTATCATATTATTAACAGTTTGACATATTATTTCTTCTGCTGTAGGACTAAGAGCATAACCAGCTCCTTTTCTATCTTTAAGGCGCATTAGTTCATCACCCATTTTATACCATCTACCTGATTCTTCCCAATATTCTTGAGATTGCAATATAGGCATAAGTAATTCTACAGAATTAATTGCTTCATGTTCTTCACGAATTATTTTTTTTATCTTCTCTATAATATTGTTAGCTAAGGGCAAATATGTATAAACACCAGCTGACACCTGCTTAACCATACCTGCTTTAATTAACAATTTATGACTTGTCGCTTCTGCGTTGGCTGGTACTTCCCTTGTAGTTGGAATAAAAGTTCTAGTTTGTCTCATAAAAAATACCACCTCAATAATTTTTTAATATGTATATAATTATATCATAGATTGTTTTTAAATTTAATCATTTATATAATAATTTAAAAACTTTTTAAATTATTTTAAATATAAAATTCATAATTAATTTAATTAAATTGCAAAAAATATAGATTTTTTTGTAATTTTTAGGTATAATTTATTTGAGGGTTATAGGTAAAGGAGGTATAAACATGAATCTATTCCACTTGAAATATTTTATTAAACTTGCCGAACTAGAACACTATACTAAGGCTTCAAAAGAGCTTAACATAACACAACCTAGCTTAAGTAATGCTATAAGTTCATTAGAAGATGAAATCTTAGTAAAATTATTCGAAAAAAAAGGAAGAAATGTAGTTCTTACAAAATCTGGGAAAATATTTTTTAAAATAATAAAATCTGCATTAGATAATATTGATGAAGCAGTAAACTATGTACAAAAAATTAGTAGCGGTAATGGAGTAATTAATATAGGTTTTTTACAAACTTTAATTACAACAAATATAATTGAATTCTGCAAAAAATTTAAAGATAGCAATAAAAATAAAGATATCAGATTCAATTTTCATAATAATTTTACTGATAAACTCTTATTAGGATTAAAAAGCGGTGATTACGATGTAATATTTACATCAAAAACTGATAAAGATGATTCTATACAGTACATTCCTATTACTACTCAAGACTTGGTATTAATAGTTCCTGATAATCACGAACTCGCAAATAGAGATAATGTCCTCCTTAAAGATATAACATCTTTTGATTTTATTTCATTTAACAAAAAGAATTGTTTACATAACTTAATTATGAATAATTTCAAACGTATAGATAAATATCCAAAGGTACTATATACTGCTGATGATGAACCACTTGTAATAGGGCTGGTAGGTCAACATCTAGGAATAGCAATAATACCTAATATACCTATATTAGATGATTTAAATATTAAAAAAATAGAAATAAAAGATATAGAACAAAATAGATTTTTCTATATGGCTTATTTAAAAAATAATGGTAATAATATACCTGTGGTATATGATTTTATTAATTATATTTCAGATCATAAATTAAAAATATAGAAAATATAAGTGTTAACAATTATTTATAAACATATTAAAATAATAGCTGTATATTAACAATTATCTGTTAATATACAGCTATTTGTATTAATTTACTGCTTTTGCTATTTGTTCCATAGTTCGTTCAAAAGAAGTTAATCCATTTGGAGCTAAATAAACATATTGTGCATCTAGTTCATAAATTTGACCATTTTTACTTGCATTTGTAGTTTTAACAAGCTCATTATCCAAAGTAGATTGTGCATTAGCATTAGTTTTACTTTGAACAACTTTATTACGATCCACATAGAATATAATGTCTGGATTTAGTTTTGAAATATACTCATAATTAATTTCGTTACCATGAGAACTTTCTTGAATATTAGCATCTGCTGCTTCAAATCCAAACAAGCTGTGAATATAACCAAATCTACTATTAGGCCCAAAAGCTGTTATTTTTCCTTCATTAGTCATTACAATTAAGACTTTCTTACCAGAAGCTTTTGCTTTATCTGATATTTCTTTAATTTTATCTTCAAACTTTTCTTTATCTTTAGTTACTTTATCCTCAACGCCAAATATTTTTGCTATTTCCATATTTGTTTTCATCATACTATCAAAAAAATTGTTATCTGTAACAAAATAAGCTACTGTCCCAAGTTTTTTCAATTCATCTAAAACACTTTCTTGTCTACCAGCTGCAAATATTACATCAGGCTTAAAAGTACTAATTGCTTCATAATCAGGTTCTTTCAAACTACCACCTTTTTGATTATCTTTTATCAAATCAGAAACATAATTTGCTGACATCTTTGGTGTTATCAAATTATCAACTTTTATATCATAACGTTGCATTAAATCTAAAACTGCTATATCAAATACTGCTACATTTTTCGGATTCTTCATAACTTCTACATCACCTTTACTAGTCGTAACATTTACTTTAGAAACATTGCTATTTTGTGTTGTAGAATTGCTATTAGTTGAACATGCAACTAATGTTGTTGCTAGAGTTAATGCTGTAAATGGTATTAATATTTTTTTGAATTTTTTCATTTTTTTTCCTCCAATATTTTTTAATTATAATACATACATATTCTACAATTATTTACAGAATATATGTCCATATCAAGAGCATATATATCTTGTAAAACTTCTTTTGTTATTACTTCTTCATTAGCACCTGTAGCTACTATTTTTCCTTGTTTCAAAGCTATTACATTATCTGCATAAACAGAAACAAAATTTATATCGTGAATTACTACTACTACAGTTTTATTCTTTTCTCTTACTAATTTACGTAAAACTTTCATTATTTTTACTGAATGATTCATATCCAAATTATTTAAAGGTTCATCCAACAGTATATAATCAGTATCTTGGGCAATCACCATCGCTATATAGGCCATCTGTACCTGTCCACCACTTAACTCATCTAAAAATTTGTTCTGTAAATGCTCGATTCCTATATAATTTAAAGCTTCATCAACTTTTTGCTCATCTTCTGATTTTAATTTTCCTTTGCAATAAGGATATCTACCAAAAGAAACTAACTCTCTAACAGTTATTCTTATATTAACACTATTAAATTGACTTAATATAGAAATTTTCTGAGCCAAATCTTCTGTTCGCCAGTTAGTTAAACTATTTTCATCAATAATAACATTACCACTATCTGACTTTAAGGTTCTTGCAATTATATTAATTAATGTACTTTTTCCGGCACCATTACTACCTATAAATGCTGTGAATTTATTTTTTTCAATATTACAACTAACATTATCAAGAACTTTAGTCTGCCCATAAACCTTCGTTATATTTTTAACTTCTAACATTCCGTTTATTCTCCTTGATTATTAAATAAATAAAGTAAATACCTCCTATGAAGTTTATTATTATTGATACCGCAGTATCGTAAGAAAATATTCTCTCCATTATTAACATAGATCCTACAACCAATATTATTCCTATTATCGTAGAAAAAGCTGTTTTATAAACGTGTTTATAACTCGAAATGTATTGTCTAGTTATACTAACTACAATTATTCCCAAAAATGTCATAGGTCCTACCAAAACAGTAGATATACTTACCAATATAGATATTAATACAAAAATAATTTTCACTAACCTACTATAATTAATACCTAAAGAAATAGCTGTTTTCTTGCCTAAAGATAAAACATCTAACTTAGCCATAAAGTATAGTGATATAATTAATACTATAAATAATATTATTGACGATATCTGCAAATATCCATAACTTATAGTATTAAAACTCGCAAAAATCTTACCTTGTAAAATTAAAAACTCATTAGGATCTAATAGTACTTGCATAAAATTAGATAAAGAGCCAAATAATCCCCCTAATACTATTCCGCAAAGGACTACCATATTTACACTAGACGATAATTTCTCAAATAAAAATACGTAAATTAAAAGAGAAAATATAATCATTAGAAACAATGATACAAAAAATTCTGGCAATCCTGTCATTTTACTAAGTTTGCTAGATCCAAAAATATAAACTACTAACGTTTGTAAAAAAATATATAAACTTTCTAATCCCATAATACTAGGAGTTAAAATGTTGTTATTAGTTATACTTTGAAACGCTACAGCTGAATATCCTGTAGCATAGCATACCAAAATTATAGCTGCTATTTTTTTTATGCGTAAATTTAATATATACTCTGATTTTAAACCAACAAATATATAAATAAAAATTAATGATAAAGAAATTAAAGAAAGTATCATTAATTTTTTTATTGCTAACCTATCTTGCATATCTTTTTCCTTTTAATAAAATAAATAAAAATATTATACTCCCGGACACTCCTACTACAACGCTTATAGGTACTTCATAAGGCATATAAATAGATCTACCTATGAGGTCTGCTATTAATAAAAAATAAGACCCAAGAAGAGCAGTATCAAAAATTGTAGACTTTAAATTATCCCCCTTAATCATACTAATAATATTCGGTATAATTAAACCTACAAATGGAATACTTCCTATAGTAACTACTATAATAGCTGTTGTTGTTGATATTATCATCATACCTATACTAAGTATTCTGTTATGATTGAGACCTAAATTAGTAGTTATCTTTTCTCCTAAACCAGAAATAGTAAATAAATTAGCATAAGCATAGACTACAAATAGCAACGGTATTCCGAAGTAAAGTATTTCATAATTTCCTTTGGATATTAAAGCAAAATTACCCTGTAGCCACGATGATATATTTTGTAAAATATCATACTTGTAAGCAAAAAATGTAGAAACACTGCCTACTACACTTCCTAGCATTATCCCTATTAATGGTAGCATTAAATTATCTTTAGTTCCTATAATTCTAATTAATTTCATAAAAAAGAAACTACCGAACAAACCAAATATTAAAGCAACAAATATTTTCAATAAAATATTAGCATCTTGATAATAAAACAAAGTAAATAAAACCCCTAATTTACACCAGTCCATTATCCCTGTAGTTGATGGAGACACAAACTTATTATTAGCCATAGTTTGCATAACTAAACCATTTATACTTAATATACTTGCAGTAATAATAATACTTATAAGCCTAGGTAGTCTACTTAATAAAAATAATCTAATATGTTCTTTATCACCCGTAAAAACTTTAAGAATACTAAAGTCTTCAACTCCGACAGTTAACGAAAAGATAGATAATAAAACGAACAAAATAACCCAGAAATATCTATTTTTATATATAACTATCATCTCCTTTAAATGAATTGATAACCATTATCAATTCATTATTATATCATATTAGATTGTTATATAC
>NZ_JACBYC010000087.1 GCF_013415425.1 Gemella sp. GH3
CTATATATATATATATATATAGGTTTTTCTCTTTTTATTGTTTAATTTAATAATAATTAAATATTTTTATTTGATTTAAATTAAGGTGGTCTATAATTCCTTGACATACAGTGTTTTTCTTAATAAAATATACTTTGATGTATAACAATAGGGTAAGCTATGTTCTATTAATTTAGATATTTTATACATTGCAAAACAATATTTTTTGGGAGGAAATCATGAAATTGATTCAAAAACTAATTAGCCAAGTGGTTGTTTTTTTAGTGATTTTATCAACTATATTCCCTTTATCAAGTGTAGTAAAAGCTAATGAGGGGGCAGCAACTAAAGAATTAAAAAATGTAATTTCTGGAATTAATATTATTGATGTTTCTGAAGGAAAAGCATTATCACCAGATGCAAATGGAGAATATAAACTTTATGAAAATAAATCTTATAGATATGAAGTATCTTTTGATTTGAAAAAATATGATGGAAAATTAAATGATGGTGACTACTTTAATTTCACAATTCCAGCTCCATTTGATGTGAACGATGGTGCAACTGTACCACTTATAGATAGCTCTACAAATTTAGAAGTTGGTACAGCGATTGTAACTAGAAATCCATTAGGGCAAAGAAAGGGTGGTACTGTAAGAGTAACATTAAAAAATTTAGATGAGTATTTAAATAAAAAAGGTGGAGTACAAGTTCAAGATGTTAAAGGAACTTTCTATACAGATTTTAATAGTAGTGAAATTATGGATAGAAAAGAAATTAATTACAAGGTATCAGAAACTGTAAAACCTATTAATCATACTATTAAAATTTTGAAAAGAGAAAAATCAGATTATACAGAGGGAATAAAAAATGAAAATTTCATAAAATTTGGTGGTATATTAAATACAAAAGATCCTTATGATTCTAAAATTTTAGGTAAAAAAGGAGAATATGCTCATTCTTGGTTTTTACGTGTAAATACTAATCAATCTTCTTATGATAAAATAGTATTAAAAGATCAAATATTAGATTCGTATGCTCCTATGCAACATATTCCAGAGAAATTTTCTGTAGTAGCTGGAGCATTTGACTCTTCATTAAATTTACAAAATAGTACAGAATTAAAAAGAGATATCGATTACACAATAGAGTATAATGAATCTTATACAGAATACACGCTTACTATTTTGAAAGCTAATAAGAGATTGATTAATGGGAAACCGGCATCGTACAATGTATTTTATAAAACAACATCTCCTGCTGATGGATCTATAGTAGGTAATAAAATAGAAGTAACAGGAGATGGAACCCCTTTAACCATTGGAAAAGACACTACAAAGACGGAGCATATAGTAACAAGAAGTTCTAAAATTGTTGAAGGAGGAAATATAACTATAGATACAGGTTATCGTATAATTTTATATAAAACTGATGAAAAAACTGCTGATTTGTTACCAGGAGCTAAGTTTAAAATAACGACACCTAGTGGACAAACATCTATAATTACTACTGATGAAAATGGTCGAGCGTATTCGGAAATTTATTCATCAGAAGAAGTGAGTAAAGGCGAGTTTATAATTGAAGAAATAGAAGCACCTGCGGGATATGAAAAGATTACAGAACAAATTAAAGTAACGGTAGGAAAAGAGGGAGTAGTAAAAACTATAAAAAATAAACGTATTAAGACCGAAATTCCTGTAACAAAATCTTGGGAAGATAACAATAATCAAGACGGTAAAAGACCAACAGAAATTATTGTTAATTTATTAGCTAATGGGAATAAAGTTGAAGGGAAAACTTTAGTTTTAAATGAAGCTAATAATTGGAAAGGAATTTTCACTGAACTTGATAAATTTGATAGAGACGGAAAAGAAATAACATACACAATAACAGAAGACAAAGTTGAAGGATACACAACAGAAATCAACGGTTATAACATAACAAACAAATATACACCAGAAGTAACACAAATATCTGGAGAGAAAACTTGGGAAGACGGCAATAACCAAGATGGGAAACGTCCAGATAAAATCAAAGTAAACTTACTAGCGAATGGAGAAGTAATTCAAAGTAAAGAAGTAAGTGAAAAAGATAACTGGAAATATGAATTTACCAACCTACCAAAATACAAAGACGGAAAAGAAATAACATACACAATAACAGAAGACAAAGTTGAAGGATACACAACAGAAATCAACGGATACAACATAACAAACAAATATACACCAGAAGTAACACAAATATCTGGAGAGAAAACATGGGAAGACGGCAACAACCAAGATGGAAAACGCCCAGATAAAATCAAAGTAAACTTACTAGCGAACGGAGAAGTAATTCAAAGTAAAGAAGTAAGTTCACAAGATAACTGGAAATATGAATTTACCAACCTACCAAAATACAAAGACGGAAAAGAAATAACATACACAATAACAGAAGACAAAGTTGAAGGATACACAACAGAAATCAACGGTTATAACATTACAAATAAATATGTTCCAGAAAAACCGAAAAGTAGCTTATCAAAAACAGGGGAAGCTAGCTCAGGATCTAGCGGTTTAGGAATGTCTGTATTAATGTTAGCAATGATTGTAGTTCTAAGAAAATCTTATAAATAATTACACACAAAAAAGCTATTATTAGGATATATTGTCCTAATAATAGCTTTTTCTTTCTACTTAACAAATAGAGCAAAATATATTAATAATATAATGATAACTACTAATATAACAATACTTGCTTTTCTAGTTTGTTTAATAATAGCTATATCTATTATCTTTTGTATAATTAAGCTTATTAATGCAGCAATAATTATATATTTTCTAATTTGAACATCTTTTACAAAAAATGCACCTACCAATAACCCTATAGAAAAGAATGAAGATATTGCATTAATAACAATAATTTTTTGTTCCTTATTATCCATAAAGTACTCCTATCTCAAAATACAGTATTTAATTTTTTTTGATTTTTATGTTAACTTTTACAGTAGCTGTATCAAGGCTATAAGGTATTGACGTATTAGCGTATACTTTTAGATTGCTAAGTTCTGCAGATGATGTTAAGTTAGATAATTCTACATCTACAAATACTTCATTAATTGTAGCTAAACTTTCTTTTGTTTCTGTTCTTATATTAACATTTTCAGGGACAATATCTATACTTTCCAAAGAATATCCTGCGGGTAAAGTTCCTATTTGATTAACAGAAACCGGAAGAGTTTTTTCAATACTCTCTACTGTAATATTTATAGTTGTAGTTGTACGCTCCATATCTATATCTTCTATTTTGTTGAAATTTCTATCATATGCTACTAATTTAGCTTCTTCATTAACATTAGAATTTATTTTTGTTTTTACATCACTTTCTGCACGAACTTCATAGATACTATTAATACTTTCTTCTGCTCCAGAAATTTTAACTGTCGGATTAGATACTGTTTTTGCGCTTACTGAATATCCTAATAATAAACGTTCATTTTTTATGACCGGAACTATAGAGAATTCTTTTGTTATTCTATTTCTAACAGAAGCTGTTACAAATTCTGGTTCGCTAACTGCTTCAAGTGAGCTATCTAAATCTGTTATTTCTACTTTTATTTTTTGATCATCACCAACATTTATTTTACTAAAATCTAGTTTAACTTTGAATTTTCTATCAAGAGATTCCTTTTGAACCTTTGCTACAGGGCCGGTTATCTTAACATCAACAGTGTCAGGAATACCTAAAACATAAAATTTTTCTTTATCATAGTTTACTTCGACAGGGACATTTCTAATCCAAGTAGTAGTGTGATTAGATTTGGCTTGATTAGAGAATATTTCTGATAAATTATCGTTAACAGAAATAAATAACAAAATAGCAATTAATAATGATATAATTTTTAGACTATTTTTATTTTCTTTCATTATTTATCCTCCTCTACACTAGAGTTAGTTACTAGCCAATTTTTTTCTAGATAAACTTTTAATTTCTCTTCGGTAAAATCAGTAACAAATTTGTTATTGTGTACAGCAGAAATAATCCCAGTTTCTTCTGAAACAACAATAATTATAGCATCAGTTAATTCTGAAAGACCTATAGCGGCTCTGTGGCGTGTTCCGTATTTGCTATCAATATTTCTATTATCAGTTAGGGGTAACATTGAGCTTGCTGATCTAATTTTATCTTTATTAATAATAACTGCCCCGTCATGAAGAGGAGTATTTGGAATAAATAGGTTAATAATAAGTTCAGAGCTAATTTCTGAATTTAGAACAATACCTCTTTCAACATACTCGTCAAGTCCAGTATTATTTTCCAAAACTATTAACGCACCTATACGTCGCCTTGCCATATGTCTAGTAGATGAAGTTAGCATATTAATAACTTTATTTTTATGTTTTGCATCATCATTGTTTCTATTGAAAAGGATATTACCTATATCAAATCTCCCAAGATGCTCTAACGTTCTTCTAATTTCTGGTTGGAAGATTATTATGATAGCTAGAACTCCCCACGTTACTAATTGATCTACAATATAACTCATAGTTTTGAATCCTATAATGTTCAAAACAACTTTTAAGAATATAATAACAAAAATACCCTTAACTAATTGAATACCTCTTGTACCTATTAAAATACGTAAGCCGGTATAAACTAAAAGCCAAACTAATAGAATATCACCTATAGATATAAGCACTTGTAACAAACTTATATTTGAAAAATAATTAGCTATCATAATAGTTCCTTTCTAAAATATAGTGAAAAGTTATGAAAAATAACTTTTATGATTAATAAAAACATTTTCTTAACAATAATTATATCATAATTTATTAATATTTTAGATGAAAAACTTGGAAAAATTCAAAATTTTAACGATATATTTAATGTCAGAGGCCAAAGACAAAAATAAGAAAAGAGGTAAAAATAATGACAGTAAAACAAAAAAGATTGAAGTTAAATTATGAAGTAGAAAGTAATGGTAAGCAAGTTACTAAAAGCTACGGTTTTGATATAGCTAAAAATGTAGATAAATCAGTAGCAAAAGAGGTAGGAGAAGTTTTATCTACCTTAATAAAAGATGATATAGTAAGTTATTCATTAACGACAACAGAAGTTCTATAGGAGGTATAATTAAAATGGAGAAAAATTTAGTATTAACATTTAACACAGAGGATAAGAAAACTTACAGAGTTAAATTTAGAAATCCTAAAGATAATTTGAATATAGATTCTATAAATTTAGCTGCTAGTAAATTAATTACTACTAATATCTTGAACAATAGTAAAAGAAGTTTGAAAGACTTGAAAAAAGCTTCTTATGTTACTAGAGAAGAAACTATTATAAACTAATAGAAAGGATATAGTTAGCTAAGTATTTCTTGTATAGTCAATGAAAGAGATGTTTATTCTTAATTGTTGACTATACAAATTCTTATTAAATATCTAGGTTATTTAGGATATTTATAAAAATAATTAGACTAATTATAATAAAGAAACATGGATGTAGTAAGCGTTATTAATGAGATAGGGTTTCCGATATTTGTAGCATTGTTTTTCTTGCTAAAGTTGGACGGAACATTAAAATTAATTGCTAGTAATTTATCAGAATTGACAAAGATTATTGAAAGAAATAATGAATCTATAAAACTAAAAGGAGATAGCTATGGTAACTAGAATAACTTCTTGTGATTGGATAAAGGATAAAGTAGATAAGGCTATAGATTGGGACGGATATTATGGTGCGCAGTGTGTAGACTTAATAATGGCTTATGTTGGAGAGATGTGGGGTGTTATGATGAGAGGTAATGCAATGGATTACCTTCATAACAGTTTGCCAGAGGGATTTAAAAGATATCAAAAAGGTGATATAGAAATTTTGCCTGGAGATATAGTGGTTTGGTATATGACTATGCCTTGGGGACATATAGGAGTAGTTATAGAAGTAGATGGAGATTTTATTACTTGCGTCGAACAGAATGTAGACGGTAATATAGATGCTTTAACAAAAGGTGGGCCTGCTAGAGTAGTAAAGAGAGATTATAAGAACTTAGCTTGTATTATTAGACCACCTTTTGAAGATGACAGTGAGGAATATTATAATTACAATTTTATTGCCGAGAACGGTCATTTTACAGTAACGGTAGATTTATTAAACGTTAGGTCCAAGCCTAGTATATCTAGTGAAATAGTAGCACAATATGGAGAAGGTAGTATTATTTTTTACGACAAATATTGTATATCAGAAGGCTACGTTTGGATAAGTTATTTATCAAGAACAGGTTTTAGAAGATATGTTGCTACGGGTAGATTCGTTAAAGGTAGAAATCAATTAGATTTTGGTACATTTGAATAATAATAGTTAGTTAGTTGAATCTTTCTTAGTTCATTTATAATACAGAGTATATAATTTATTTTTATAATTAGCTTTGATTTAAGGTTAACTTGCCAAACTGTATTATTTATGGTATAATATTATTGCAACTGTATTACATCAATAATTATTAGGAGGATAACTATGAACGGTGATATACGGACTAAGAAGGCGATAAGTACAGAAACTTTTGTGTTTTTAGCAATATTAATTTTGATATTTGGTTTTATAGGTAATAAAATGGGTGTAGCCAATATGTTCAAAACGATGATGGCAACGGCACACGATTTATTACTTAATACGGTATTTTTTATTATGGCTATGGCAGTAGTAACAGGAGCTATAAGTATGTTACTTTCAGAATTTGGAGTTATAGCATTAATTAATAAAGTTTTTGCTCCATTGATGAAACCTTTATGGGGAATGCCAGGAGCTAGTGTTACAGGAGCGGTAGCAACTTATTTATCTGATAATCCAGCTATTATTCCATTCGCTAAAGATAAGAAATTTACAGTATATTTCAAAAAATATCAAATTCCTGCACTTTGTAACTTAGGTACATCATTTGGAATGGGTCTAGTAGTTACAATGTTTATGATGACACAAGGAGAAGGTTTTTGGAAAGCAGCTCTAATAGGAAATGTGGCGGCAATCATAGGAAGTATTTTTAGTGTGCGTCTTATGTTAATGCAGACTAGAAAATATTATGGTGCTGAATCAGATGATGATTATACAGAAGGAGATAAAGAAAATCAAGATCTTCTAAATACTAGAGAAATAAGAGAAGGTAATATGTTCCAACGAGTTCTTGATACTTTGCTTGAAGGCGGAAAAGTAGGAGTGGACTTGGGTATGGCTATTATACCAGGGGTACTAATAGTGTGTACTATGGTAATGATGCTTACATTTGGAATGCCAGACAAAGGTTACACAGGAGCCGCATACGAGGGAGTTGCATTATTACCTTATTTAGGAGACAAGTTATCATTTATTTTAGAGCCATTATTTGGTTTTACTTCACCAGAAGCAATATCATTTCCTATAACTTCGTTAGGAGCTGTTGGAGGAGCTATGTCATTAGTACCAACATTCTTACAAAAAGGGCTTATCAGCGGAAATGACATAGCGGTATTTACAGCTATGGGGATGTGTTGGAGTGGATATTTGAGTACGCATATAGGAATGATGGACGCTCTAGGAGTTCGTAAACTTTCATCAAAAGCAATTATATCTCATACTATAGGTGGACTTTTAGCAGGGATAATAGCCCACTATCTATACATTCTAATAGTTTAAGCATATTATTAAATTAGATATACTTGTTTATTGAAACAAATAACTATTGGTAAATTATTAATTTAGGATTGATTAACGTTTATACAAAAAATCAATCCTTTTATTATTGTCGATATAGAAAATACAATATTACTTTAAAATTAAACATATAAACAAAAGAGTTTATATGTTTTAATTATGTATGTTATAATTCTAATAATAAATTTTGGAGGTTTTATTATGAACAAGTATCAAGAAGTTTTATGCTTTTGGTTTGAAGAAGTGGACAAAGAATTATGGTTCAAAAAATCAGACGACTTTGATCAAGAGATAAAGAATAGATTTTTTGATATTCATCAAAAAGCTGTAGTCGGAGAGTTATCTTATTGGAGAGATAACATATATGGACGTTTAGCGGAAATTATAGTTATTGATCAATTTTCTCGTAATATGTTTCGTAACAATCCTAAATCTTTTGCTTATGATAATGTGGCTTTGGTTCTAGCACAAGAAGCTATTAAAGCAGAAGATTTTCATAAGTTGACAACAGTGGAAAAATCGTTCCTATATTTACCGTTTATGCATTCAGAGTCAAAAGAAATACATAAAGAAGCAGTTAAACTTTATTCTGAAAAAGGATTAGAATACAATTATGATTTTGAGTTAAAACATAAAGAAATTATAGATAGATTTGGAAGATATCCTCACAGAAATGAAGTTTTAGGAAGAATATCAACTGCAGAAGAATTAGAATTCCTAAAAGATAACAAAGGTTTTTAAATTATATAATTAAAAGAGATATTAGTTAAATTTATAACTAGTGTCTTTTTTTATATTTGAAATTATTAAGTAAAAATATTTGCAATATAAAAAATATATGTTAAAATAATATTACTAATTAGTAATAACTATAAAGAAAGAAGGTTTTATTATGATAGAATTAGGAATAAGTACATTTGGAGAAACGACTCCTCTAGAAAATACAGGAAAACCAATTTCACACGATGAACGTATCCGTAATATAATTGAAGAAATTGAGTTAGCAGATAAAGTTGGATTAGATATTTATTCTATAGGCGAGCATCATAGAGAAGATTTTGCAGTTTCTGCTCCAGAGATCATCTTGGCAGCAGGTGCTGTAAAAACAAAAAATATACGTTTATCTAGTGCTGTTACAGTTCTATCTTCTAATGATCCTGTAAGAGTGTATCAAAATTTTGCAACGGTAGATGCTTTGTCTAATGGGCGTTCAGAAATAATGGTAGGACGCGGATCATTTACAGAATCATTTCCGTTGTTTGGATATGATTTAAATGATTACGAAGAATTGTTTGAAGAAAAACTAGATATGTTACTTGAAATTAAAGATAATGAAATAGTAAGTTGGGACGGAAAACATGCTCAGACTATTGATAACAAAGGTGTTTATCCTAGAGCGATACAAGAAGATTATACTATATGGGTAGCTACTGGTGGAAACATAGAATCCACATTGAAAATCGCTAAAAAAGGACTACCTATCGTGTATGCAATTATAGGTGGAAATCCTATGAACTTTAAACGATTAATCGATTTATACAAAAAATTTGGTAAGAATGAAGGTCACTCAGATGAAAAATTAAAAGTTGCTGCACATTCTTGGGGATTTATAGCAGAAGATCATAAAGAGGCTATTGATAAATATTTCCATCCTACAAAATGCCTAGTTGATAGTATAGCCAAAGATAGAGCTCACTGGCAACCATTGACTAAAGAGCAATATATGAATTCTGTTGGTCCAGATGGAGCGATGTTTGTAGGTTCGCCAGAATATGTAGCGAAAAAAATAATCTATATAGTAGAAGAGTTAGGATTAGATAGATTTATGATACATTTACCTATAGGATCAATCCCTCACGAAGATACTATGAAAGCTATAGAATTGTTTGGAACAAAAGTAGCACCAATAGTACGAGAGTATTTTGCTAACAAAGAACAAACAAAATAATAGTTAAATTAAAGGAGGATAAAACCTCCTTTTTATTTTGTAGTTATAAATAATGATAATAATTTATAAAGAACAATAAGACGACTTTTTATTTAACGCTTTTATTAAATCTATGATTTAAAAATATTAAAATTAATTTATTGTTATTTTACGTTGAAAATTAATAAAATACAGCTTTATTTATCTTATTTGATATTAAAGCTGTATTTTTATATTTTATTGATTTGTATTGTTAGAATCTTCTTGAGCATTATTGTCAATGCTACCTACATTTTCAAGTTGATTTGAAATTTCCTCTTCTGATTGAATTGTAGTGTTTTCTTGTCTAACCTCAGAAACAACTTCTTTACTAGCTTTTCTAAAGAAAAATTGTGAGAAACTATCTGTTTTATTTGTCACTAACATATTTGAATTTAGTGAAGGTAGTACTATAAATAATCCTATAGAATATGCTGTTGCTAGTAGAGTGAAAGGTGTTGAGTTTATTATTAGGTATCCAATAATAGAAACCCCAATTCCCCAATTTGATAATCCTACATCTCTAAGTCTTCTAAACAACAACGTAAGACTAGGTAAGAATAATGTAAAACTAAAAACCATTAAAATTAAAAGACCTATAAGTGAAGATCTTAATAATTTACTGACATAATCAGGAGCCCAAAAAGAAGTATTATAAACTGTATATATAAAGTCTCCTAAAAATATAATTATTAAAATAAAAGCTAATGCTATTATTGTCCCTGTTGGCATCCAAAAACCTCTACGAGAAGTGTAGCCATAAAAGTTTACGTAACCATTAAAATAGTCACTTATAGATTGTTTGTAAGTTATTTCTTTATTTCTTTGATCAATCATAAAAACCTCCTATAAAATTAATTCTAAATAATAATATAAAACAAATATATTATCTTGTCAATGGTAAGTATAAAGAGGATTTTATATTAGTATATATAGCCTTACTAAATGTTTTATGAAGTTAATTATTTTTGTGTTTTTGTCTAAAAAAGAATAGTAATATTTTATTTTCGCTACTTGTTAGCAAGAAATTACTAGGTAATAACATTAGAATAAATATAAATATGATTATTATTGATGTGAGACTTTCTGCATATCCATTGATTTTATTGACTTGTGCTGTAATGTGAAGTATAAAGGTAATAATTATAGCATAATTTAGTTAATCCTATATCTCTAAGTCTTCTAACAAAAATAGCTATGAAAGGTATAGCGAATAGTAAAGTAAAAATAAAATTTGCTAAAAGAAATCCTCATAAGTTATTTAGTATGATTATATTTATTACAGATAATAATACTACAATAATTATTGTAGGTATCCAATATCCTTTACGAGATGTATAATCTTTAAAATCAGCATAACCTTCAAAGAAGTCAGATATAGTTTGGTCAAATGTTAAGTATTTATTTCGTTAATTAATCATAATATATTCCTCCATTCTAAAATAATTATAATATAAAATTGTAAACGCTGTCAAAGTTAAATAAAGAAATTATTATGAACAATTAAATATTTAAATTTGCAAAACGATTAGAAAAAAGCTACAAAACGATCAAAAAATACAAAATAATTGATTGTTTACCCACAAATAACAATAAAATGATTGAAACAATCAGAGAGTTAATATATAATTTATAATTGTTAAGGAGATACATTATGAACACAAGACAGAAAAATATTCTATCTATAGTAAATGATAAAAATATAGTCACTCTACAAGAACTAGTATTAATATGTGGTGTATCAGAAGCTACAATAAGACGAGATTTAGCATATTTAGAGGACAAAAATTTTATTTATAGAACTCATGGTGGTGCTGCCAAGAGAAGCTCTACTAGAGGAGTGGAATCGACCTTTGACAGTAAGAAAGGTGAGTACGTATTAGATAAACAAAATGTCGCTAAATATGTTAGTGATAATGTAATTGCTAATGGACAAACCATTTATTTAGATGTAGGAACATCAACTTACGATATGATAGATTATTTGAAAGATAAGAAAATAACAGTTGTTACAAATTCTGTTTATCATCTAAGAAAATTAAGTGCTTTTAAAATATATACTATAATTTTAGGAGGTATAGTTAAACATTCTACACAAGCTGTAGTTGGAGCTTTTGCTCTTGAACAACTTTCTAAATATAGTTTTGATGCTTGTTTTATAGGATGCAATGGGATAGATCATAATTTTGGAATTTCTACTGCTGATGAACAAGAAGCTTATTTGAAAAAGCAAGCGTTAAGTAATAGTAAGAAAAAATATATTTTGGCTGATGTTTCTAAATTCGGGTATAGAAAGTTTCAAAAGTTTGCTGACTTAGATGACGCAACTATTATTTCTTATACTGTACCAGATGATTTTAAAAATTATTACAATATTATAGAGATAAAAAAGGAGGATAATTAATGTATTATACAGTAACCTTAAATCCAGCTGTAGATATGCTTACAAAATCTAATAATTTTTCTTTAGGTAAATTAAATAGAACAGAAGAAGCGGTTTATGTGGTAGGAGGAAAAGGTATAAATATTTCTATGTTATTAAAAAATGTAGAAAAAGATACGGTAGCTTTAGGTTTTATTGCTGGATTTACAGGACAGTACATAAAAGAAGAGTTAAAAAAATTAAATGTAGTTACAAATTTTGTAGAAACAAAAGGTAACACTAGAATTAATATAAAATTGACTACTGACACAGAAACAGAAATTAACGGACAAAGCAGTACAGTAACCAAAGAAGATATTGCTGAATTTCATAAAACTCTAGGAAGTTTAACAGAAGAGGATACTGTTTTCTTATCAGGAAATATCATATCAGGAATGACAACATCAGATTTTGTACACATTGCAGAAGAGGTAACTAAAAAAGGTGCTACTTTGGTAGTGGATAGCAATAAAGATTTGGTATTAGAAACATTGAAGTACAGACCTTTTGTCGTAAAACCTAATGAATTTGAATTAGGAGAAATGTTTGGTGTAGAGATTAACGGTATAGAAGATATTTTACTTTATGCTAAAAAATTACAAGATTTAGGAGCTAGAAATGTTTTAGTATCACGAGGTGGTGATGGAGCATTACTTATTACTGAAGAAGGTGAAGTATTTAGTGTAGGTGTAACCAAAGGAGATGTTGTTTCTACTGTTGCAGCAGGTGATAGTATGTTGGCTATGTTTGTAAGTAGATATGATGATACGAAGGATTACAAAGAAGCGTTAAAATATGCTTCAGCAGCGGGGGGAGCAACATCATTTTTTGTCGGAGTAGGAAGTAAAGATTTAATTAATCAATTAGTAACGCAACTAAAAATACAAAAAATAAAATAAAATATATAAGGAGAATATTATGAAATTAACTTCATTAATCAAATATGATTTATCTCAATTTAATTTTGAGGCTAATGATAAAAAAGAAGCTTTAGATAAGTTAACTACCGTTAGAGTTATCCCACCGTTATTTGTAGCTAGTGGTATTGCGGGAGCTCTTAGTATGATGTTTGGAGTAGTTTCTAAAGCTCCTCACGGAGGTATATTTGCAGTAATAGCAAAAGGTGTAACTAATCCAGTAATGTATCTACTAGCGTTATTAGTAGGAACAGTAGTGGGAGCATTATTGTTAATGGTATCTTTAAAAACAAATAATAAAAAATAGTATAAACTATTATTAAATATTTTTAAGAAAGATAAAATTAGAAGTTGACTAATCTTGTCTTTTTATTTTTGGTGAATAAATTATAGTTATAAGTTTATAAGAAGGCTATGAGAAAAAATTATTATGAAAATTAACAGAAAAGTTAGATATATTAATGAACAGAATTTAAAATTTGTATATTCATTTTGAAGTAAATGAATAAAAGACGACTAATTAGTCATATTTTATCTTTGTTAAACTTTTTATTAATCCTTTAATAGATATATCTATTTTGAATTTATTTTTTAAAAAAGGAACTACAATTTCATAAAATACTATTAATGATAATGTTATTGAAATAATTTCTATATTTTTGTTACTTAAATATGTGTTAATAGTATTATCCTCCAGGTTTGCAATTTATTTTGCAGTTAGGTTATATGTTAAAAAATCTCATTTACAACTAAAACATATCACATAAATTGAAAGTAATAAGAAAATAACTTGTAAATAAGTTTTAATGATAATTTGAACAATATATTCTATTGTGATACAATTTTATTATGTTAAATTATATTGAGGAGATAGTATGGATAAATTATTTAATTCTAAAATTTATTTAAAACATAGATTTTTATTAATAATGCTTTTAGATTTAAGTGCCGTTTTTATAGGTACTATGTTAGCGATCTTTTTGGATAGATCTATGTATCCTATAGAAATGCTTAAGCAGTATAGTGATAAAATTTTAATTTTTGTTCTTATATCTATATTAACCTATACTGTAATTTTTCGATTGATAGGAATTAATAAAGCTCTTTGGTCGTATATAGGTGTCAAAGAAATTATTAATATATGTATGTCAGTATTAGTAGCTAATTTTATATGTATAATTGTATACAATCTGATTTTTCCTAGTACATTTTCTAACCTGCGATTTTCGATATTTTCTCCGTTGTTAATTATTACGAGTATGATGTCGGTAAGAGTATTTTATAGAGCGTTAAGAGAAAGTAGTAGACACAAATATGATCATTACAAAAATACGTTGATTATTGGTGCTGGAGATGCAGGATATGTTCTAATGAAAGAACTTGATAAAAACAATAAATTTAAAGCTAATGTTGTAGGATTTATAGACGATAATAGAACTAACTCTGTTATTAGCGGGTTATCGGTTTTAGGAAATACTTATGATATAAAAAGAATAATTGATAAATATAGTATAAAGTTAGTATTTTTGGCTATTCCATCAATATCTAATATTGATAAAAATAGAATATTGAATATTTTAAAAGAATGTAACAATATTCAAGTAAAAGTAATGAAATCAGGACTTTCTCTCGTTGAGGGAGAGAGTATCACTAATCATATAGATGATGTTTCTATAGAAGATTTGTTGGGTAGAGGAGTAGCAGATCTTGAGCAAGATGAGATAAATGCTTATATTTATGGTAAAAATATTTTAATTACAGGAGCAGGAGGATCAATAGGAAGCCAATTAGCTAGAGAAATTTTTAACTTTAGACCGAAAAATATCGTTCTGCTAGATGTAAATGAGAACGCCCTATATATGTTAGAGCGCGATTTTGATTTTAAGAAAAATCAAGATAAATCATTTGAAGAAGTATCTTATATATCAGAAATAGCAAGTATTCGAGATAAAGAGGCTTTAGAACAAATTTTTGATAAATATAAGCCTGATGTAGTCTTTCATGCAGCAGCGCATAAGCACGTACCGCTTATGGAAAGAAGACCACAGGAAGCTATCAAAAATAATGTTTTTGGAACAAAAAATGTTATGGATATTTCTATAACTAATAACGTAGAAAGATTTATTATGATTTCTACTGACAAAGCAGTTAATCCTACTAACGCTATGGGAGCTTCAAAACGTCTTACAGAGATAATATTACAATCAAAAGCTAATAAATATAAAACAAAATTTGCTGCAGTACGCTTTGGTAACGTCTTGGGATCTAACGGATCAGTCATCCCTATCTTTAAAGAGCAGATAAAGAAGGGTGGACCTATAACTATTACACATAGAAATATTATTCGTTACTTTATGACAATTCCGGAAGCGGCTCAATTAGTGTTGCAAGCAGGTTATTATGCTAGCAAAGGGGAAATATTTTTATTAGATATGGGAGAACCTGTAAAAATAATTGATTTAGCGCAGAACTTAATAAAACTTTCGGGGCTAGAACCTTACAGAGATATCGATATAAAAGAAATAGGGCTTAGACCAGGAGAAAAAATGTTTGAAGAATTATCTCTTGACTATGAAAATAGTGAAAAAACTAATAATGAGATGATATTTAAAAATACAACTCTTAATATAGACGAAAACAAATTAAATGAAAAATTAATTAAGCTAGAAGAAATGGTACATAATAATAGTCCCGAAGAAATAAAAATGTATCTTTTTGAAATAATTGGAGAATATAACGGCTAGAGAGGTAATTATGGCTAAGAAAAAAGAAATAAAAACAAATGCTATGCGTTTATTAGATGATAACAGTATAAATTATAATCATTATAGTTTTGCAGCAGATAGTGAGGCTGCAAGAACAGGTGTAGGAGTTGCAGATATTATAGGAAAAAATCATAATCAAGTCTTTAAGACTATATTAACTACTGACGGTAAAGGTAATAATTTTGTGGCAGTAGTTATGAGTGAAGATAGTATTGATTTCAAAAAATTAGCTAAAGAAGCAGGTGTGAAATCATTAAGTATGCTACCGTTAAAAGATTTAACTGTTACTACAGGTTATGAAAAAGGAGGATGTTCACCTTTTGCTATGAAAAAAACTTTTCCAACTTTTGTTGATATAAAAAGTCAAGATGTAGAAACGATAATAATATCAGCAGGAAAAGTAGGACATCAAATAGAAGTAAAACCTAAAGTATTAGAAGAATTAATATCTGCTAAAGTAGTAGATATTACAAAATAAAATATTATAATTAGAAAGTAGTAATTTAATAAAAAACTTATCCTAACGTTTTAGGATAAGTTTTTTTGTATAATGCAAACAATATAATCTTATAGTAAGTGATTATCAAAATAATTATTATAAGATAAGGAAATAAATTATAGAAGAATGAAAATTTTCAGAAAATAGAGATATTTAAGTGTAATATTTATTAAAATAAGAGAAAAATCTAAATATTATAAAATATTATTTGATAAAGATGACGACGAGTGCTATAATCAAGTAAATATATTGGTTTCAGATACTTTTAATAAAAAGATGCTAATATAAATTAGTTAGTAATACAAGATAATTCTTACTAAACATTTTAATTCAATATATGATAATATATTGCCTACTAACTATAATTAATTTAAAAGATTTAAATTTGAAATATATACTTTGTAATTGTTTTTTATGATTAATACGGATGTTAATTTTATTGATTATATAAAATAAAAATTTAAAAAGTAGGACATAATATGAAAAAAATAAAAGAATTTTTAATTTATATATTAAATATTGAAATAATGGGGTTTCTGTTTATTCTAATGAATTATTATTTAAGTGATTCAACAAGTTATTTACCAAGTTCATTTACTGCTAATAAAAGTCTGTATACAATTTAGCATTGACGTTTCTTGTTATAGGAATAGTACAGTATTATGCAGATAAATTGTATGTTAAATTCAATTGGCAAATAGCTACTTTACTTCATTATTTGCTTGTAGTAGGTTCGATTTTAGCAGGGTTTTACTACTTGCAATTTATATCTAACTTAACAAATTTTGTATCAATATTAATTTCTATATCAGTATTTTACGGAGCTGTGTGGATATATAATTACAAAAAGAAAGAATTAGCGCTTAGTAGAAAAAGGAAATAAGGTTATATATCAATAAGTAACACTTATAATATGTTAAATGTACGTTGTTATTAGAATGAATAACTATAATGTTTGTAGAATCTCTATTTCCAACTTAAACAATAACTTTTAAGTGGTAACAACAAAACTCTCGTCAATAAATAGGCGAGAGTTTTTTTATTTGAATAACTAATAATTAAGTTATAAATTATCTTATTGTTTCTAATATTTGTTGTGCTGTTGCTAAATTTATATGTTTTTCTTGCGTTAGTTTTTTTGCGACAATATCAGCCTCACTTTCATTAGCTCCAGCAAGCATTGCTAATGATTTTGCGTGAAGTTTCATATGCCCTTGTTGTATTCCTACACTGACTAATGCCTTTAATGCAGCGAAATTTTGTGCTAAACCTACGGATACTATTATAGTTGCCAATGTTTTTGCATCGGGGTTATTCATAATTTCGTGTGCAATTTTTACAGTGTCGTTTAAACCTATAGATCCACCAACACTAGCTACGGGCATAGGTAATGTTAGCTCGCCGTTTAGTTTATCGCTATTTTTATCAAAATTCCAAGTAGCTAGTCCACGATACTTGTTATCTTTAACTGCGTAAGCGTGGCAAGCAGCTTCTACAGCTCGCCAATCATTTCCACTAGCAATTACAATAGCATCAATTCCGTTAAAAATTCCTTTATTGTGAGTAGTAGCTCTATATACATCAGCTTGTGCTAACTTGCTAGCTAGAGATATTTTGTGTGCTATATTTCTAGCTTCTAATATATCTTTATTAAGTGTAGAAACATCAATAGTACAAGTTGCTTTTACCAACGACTTAGTAGCATAATTAGATAATATCCCCATCAAAGCAGTACCGTTAGTCAAAGTTTCAAGAGTAGGTTTTATGGCTTCAAGCATAGTGTTTAGAATGTTAGCTCCCATAGCCTCTTTAACATCAACGGTTAAATATACTACCAAAAATGAAGTGTCTTCAAAATTAATAATTTCGTGAGAAATATCACAAGCTCCGCCTCCACGTTTAACTATTGATGGGTGGGCTTCATTCGCAAGTTTTAATAGTGAGGTTCCTTCTCGTTGTAGGTTTTCTAAAGCTAAATCTATATTTTCTACATCATATAGTGCTACCTGTCCTATCATTTTTCTATCTAGTATATCTGCGCTAAATCCTCCAGATTTTCCTATTGTTTTGGCTGCATTATTACAAGCAGCTATTACTGATGGTTCTTCTGTTACCATAGGAATAGTATAAGGCTTATTGTTTACAATAAAGTTATTAACAACTCCAAATGGTAGAGCAAACGTTCCTATATGATTTTCCGCCATTTTTCCTGCTATATTAACATCTAGCGTTTGATTATTTAATAATTTGTCTGCACTTTCGTTAGATATTATTTGTTCTTCTTTTAAAATATTAATACGGTCTTCTCTAGTTTTTTTATAAAAATTGGAAAATGTCATAGTATCTTATCCTTAAATAAATTTCTTTTACTATAATACTATCATATAAATAATTATATTTCCATTTTTATCTTTTAATTTATTATTAAATAAAAACTAGTTTTAATCAATTTGTAAACCTTATCATAGTGTTTGGTTAATTTGTTGAAATGTGATATACTACAAGTGGAAATAATTTTTAAGTGGGTGTATTTAATTATAGATAATTAATTATAATAAGGGAGGAAATTATGTATACTAAAAAACTTAAATTATTAACTTTGATGCTTACAGCACTTTTCGTAATAGGCTGTGCTAATACGAAAGATGATAAAATGGAGAAGATTAATGAACAAATAGGTAGTTCTGCATTTGATAGGACAATGGATTCTTATGAGATAACTAGTAAAAAAGAATTAAATAGTATAAAAAAATATGACGCAATTAATTTATATCAAGAGCATTCTAGTAACGAAAGAGAACATTTGTTTTACCGCAAAAATGAAGATTATATTTATAAGCATATAGGAGATAAATTATATAATCAGAAGATTCTTTATAATGTAGGTGATTTCGTTAAGATAGATATTAATAAGGTTAGTACAAGTAACGATTTTACCAATTTTGATAATATACTATTAGTTTACAAAACAGTAAATATATCTCCAAAATTAGATGTCTTATATAATGATGTGTCATTAAAAATAAATGATAACAAAAAATTTGACATTTACGGAAAGATTATTATAAAAAATAAAAATTTATCCGAAGAAGAAAAACAATTTTTTGAGGAATATGCAAAAGTATTTAAAGATAGAATGATTTATAATGATAGTATTATTGTAATGAAATTCAATGTTTCAGATGATAATGAAATAATTTAAAATTTAGCCTTTACGTTAATTATTAGGAGAAATTTAATGACAGATAGTTTATTATCTGTTGTAAATCATTAACCCAGCTTAAAAAATTTTACAAAATGCGGTAACTAGACGACTTTTTCTTTAAAATCTAAAAATTAAGGGAGCATATAAAATGATTAGTAATGAAAATTTGTACAATGAAATTTCTTTGTTAAAACAAGTTCTTAATGAAATTAATGAGTATTTTAAAAAATAGGGCAAAGAAATTTCATTTTACTTAAATTGTATAAATATAGGATTAAACAGTGAAGAAATAGAGGATTTATTTTCAATGTATTTGCAAGAAACTAAAAATTTAGATATAAATGAGTTGGAACAAATAATTGTAAATCCTAGTTATTTAATTAATATTACAAAAAAACATTTTAGCAAAGTAAGATATATGAATGAAGAAGTTATAAAAAATCTTGTAAAATCTTTTGTGTATAACTATACAATACTAAATAAAAAATTAATAATTAGTTAGCTTTTAATTTTATAGTGATATATTAATCAATGATTTTATGTTATAACCAAAGTTAGATATGGTAGTTGTGTTTATTGGGAAGAAGAAAATTAAGGAGAAAAATTATGGAGCATAAAAAACTTATAACAAGAAACCTTATACAAACGGTAGTATTTGTATTAATTATATCTATATGGAGTTACATAGATACAAGATATATACATATATTGAAAATACCTATTACACAATCTCACATGACTTATTTAACAAAAATTGTAATTCTAGTTTTTTTGTCGGGTATTATAATAACGATAGTTCAGATAATTATTCTTAATATAAAAGAAAAAGACGACCAATAGTCGTCTTTTTCTTTTATATACAAAATAATAAATTTATTTGTAAAACATAATTTAGTTATTTGTTATTTTTTACGTAAATACGCTTGTGATTTTCTATTTTCTCTAGTTTAAATGGCATTTTGTCATTGTTTGTTTCGAAAATAGCATTTCCGTCGTTATCAACTTCTATAGTTTTGAAGAATATGTCTTCGTACTCTGCAACACTAAGGCGTGTACGCGTTGAAAAATCTTTTTCTAAGCGATTTTCTTTTACATTTTCTTTAAATCCTTTTACTAAAGTTAAACTAAATATTTCACAAACAGCCCCACTACCATAACTATACAGAGCAATATTATCTCCAGCTTTTAAGGTATTACTTTGTTCTATTAGCGATAATAAACTTAGAAATAGTGAGCCAGTATAGATATTACCTACTTTTTGGCTATATATTATAGAATTATTAAAGTTTTTATTTAAAGTTTCTTTAGTGTCGTTATTTACATCTTCAGGTAATATACTATTTAATCCTTTTAATCCCAATTTTGGAAATGGTAGATGGAAACAAATTGCTTTAAAGTCTTCTATATCTTTATTGTTAGTTTTTAAATATTGATTCCAAGTAGTAGTTAAGCAGTCTAGGTATAATTGTGTTGAGAATTTTCCGTCAACATAAGGATATATTGAATAGTTAGGACGCCAAAAATCCATTAAATCACGTGTCTGATATACATTATCATTATTTAATATAGCTATTTTCGGATCTTTCTTTATTAACATTGCGACACTTCCTGCGCCTTGTGTTGATTCTCCTCCAGATTTTACACCATATTTTGCTATATCACTAGCAATAACTAAAACACGTGAGTTAGGTCTATTCTTAATGTGATTACGTGCCATTTCTAATCCGGCAGTAGCTCCGTAGCAAGCTTGTTTTATTTCTATAGATCTTGCAAAAGGTTGGATAGCTAATAGTGAGTGTATAAATACTGATGCAGCTTTACTTTGATCAATACCAGTTTCGCTTCCTACTATAATCATATCTATTAGTTGTTTATCTTCGTCATCTAGTATTTCTAAAGCGGCAGCAGCACCTAAAGTAACTATATCTTGAGTTCTTGGGGCTACACTCATTTCTAGTTGCATTAAGCCTTTTGTAAATTTATCTGGTTCTATGCCTCTATTTTCTGCTAAATCTTTAATGTCTAAATAGTAATTAGGCATAGCAAAACCTATTTTGTCAATTCCAATGTTCATATTGTTTGCCTTTCTGAAACTTTATTTTCTTGATATTAATAGAGATATACCTTGTCCACCACCGATACAAAGAGAACAAAGTCCATAATTTTTATTTTGTCTAACTAATTCGTGGACTAAAGTAACTAGAATTCTAGTACCGCTTGCGCCGATAGGGTGTCCTAAAGCGATAGCTCCACCGTTTACGTTGATTTTTTCTTTAGGTATATTTAATTCTCTTATTACAGCTATAGATTGTGTAGCAAATGCCTCGTTTAGTTCATAAAGATCTATATCATCTATATTCATATTTTGTTTATTTAACAATTTTTTTGTTGCATTTATAGGTCCTAATCCCATCAATTTATGATCTATGCCACATGTTGCGAAATTTTCTATATATGCTAGAGGCTTTATATTAAGGTCTTTTACTTTTGATTCTGCCATAAGTATTACTACTGCAACACCGTCATTAATTCCTGAGGAGTTACCAGCAGTTACTATTCCATATTTTTTGAACGCTGGTTTTAAAGTTGCTAGTTTTTCTAGCGATGTTTCTCTAGGATATTCGTCAATTTCAAAAATTGTTTCGCTTTTTTTTGTTTTTATTGTTAGTGGTACTATTTCGTCTTTAAATTTATTGTTATTGATAGCTTGTTTGGCTTTTTGTTGACTTTCTAATGAAAATTTATCGGCTTCTTCTCTAGTTATGTTGTATTTAGTTGCTATATCTTCAGCGGTAATTCCCATATGATAATTTTCGAAATCATCAGTTAAACCGTCGTGAATAAGACCATCTATTAACTCTGTGTTTCCTAACTGTTTACCAAAACGATTAGTTTTTGAGATGTACGGAGCTTGGCTCATAAATTCTACACCACCACATATAACTATATCATTTTCGCCTAGCATAATACTGCTTGCTCCAAGAGTTACACTCTTTAGTCCAGAGCCACATACTTTATTTACTACATATGCTGATACTTCTTTTGGCAAACCTGCTTTTATTGCAGCTTGTCGAGCAATGTTTTGTCCTAGTCCAGCACTTAATACATTCCCTATAATAACTTCATCAATTTGATTTTTGTCTAGCTTTATTTTATCTAATGAATATTTTATAACTTCAGACGTAGCGTAGGCAGGATTTGTATCTTTTAATGATCCTCCGAAAGATCCTATCGCTGATCTGTAAGCAGATACTATAGCTACTCTTTCCATAGTTATGCTCCTATAATATTAATTTTATATTTAAAGTATATTTTACTATAAAAAAATTGCAAATACAACTTATGAAACTATTGATAAGTTGTATTAATTATTTATAAGTATATAGCTTTAGTTTTATAATTAATTTTTTTATTTAATATAGTAATTTATATGGTAATTTTTGTTGTATATACAACAAAAATTATTATTATGTAACTATAAAATAAATAGAAAAATTTTTGAGCCTTAAGCTAATGATTTGATTTTTGTTATATATACAACAAAAATTGAACTTTCATCTAAATCTATTTTATTTTCATAATTTAATCATTAATAAAATGGCTAGTAATCAACAATTTATTTTATTTTATGGAAATATAAGAAAACATAATCAAAATAGGACTAGTACAGTTTTGAAAAATAACGATAAAAAACTATAACAGTTATATTAAAATGAAAATGATTATCATATAAAAAAATTGTGTTACATTAGAAAACGCAATTACTGAGACACGCATACAAGCTTTATGCTATAGTATTTATACGGTTATAAATTTTAGCTAAACTGTTATAAAATTATATAACTTTTTTTTCAAAAAACGCTTGTATTTTTAAAGTTTCTGTATTACAATAACAGATGAGTAGGAGGGAACGAACCACTACTTTTTAATAAAAAATTTTTAGGAAAGGAGGAGACCTTATGTATAAATTTAATGTTGAAAAGATAACAATACCTTTGAAACAACATGTAGGTGCACCATGTAAGCCTATTGTTGAAGTAGGTCAAAAGGTAAAACGTGGAGAATTGATTGCTATTCCTAATGGTTTGGGAGCTAATATTCATAGTAGTTTGTCTGGGGTTATCGAAGCAGTTACAGAATCTGAATTAGTATTAAAATTAGATGAAGTACAGAGTGATGACTATGTAAAATTAGCCAAAACAGATGATTATCTTCAAAAAATTAAAGATGCAGGAATAGTTGGTTTAGGTGGAGCAGGATTTCCTGTAGGTATAAAATTATCTACAAGAATTGAAGGTGGTTATATCCTAGCTAATGCCGCTGAGTGTGAGCCTATACTATCTCATAACATTAAATATATGGAAGAACATCCAGAAGTTATTATTCGTGGCTTAAAGTACATGATGGAAATTACAGGAGCTGCGCATGCTTATATAGCTATGAAAACTAAGTATAGAAAAGCGTTGTTAACTATTGGTAAAGCGTGTAAAGATGAACCAAATATTTCTGTAAAAATTTTATCTGATATGTATCCAGCTGGAGATGAGCGTGTTATTGTTAGAGAAGTTCTAGGGAAAGTTTTAGAAATAGGACAACTTCCTCTTGAAGCTAATGCAGTAGTATCTAATATCGAAACAATTAGAAGAATAGCAGAAGCTATAGAAGATGATAAGCCTCTTATTGATAAAGATGTAACTGTTGGAGGAAGAGTTAAGTCAGGAAGAGTATTCTTTGACGTGCCTATTGGACTTCCTTTAGGAGAATTTATTGATCAAGCTGGTGGATATATTAAGCCTCATGGAGAGATTGTTCGAGGAGGTCCCTTTACAGGTAAGAGTGCGAAACATGAATCACCAATCGACAAAACAACAGGTGGTATTTTAGTAGCTATGCCTTATCCTACTGGAAAAGAAAAAGTAGGTATTCTTATTTGTGAGTGTGGAGCTGGAGAAGATAGACTTAGAGAAATAGCAGAAGGAATGGGATCAGAAGTTGTATCTGTGCAGATGTGTAAGAGAATGAAGCCAGATAAGAATGGAAGATATCGTTGTGAGCTTCCAGGTATTTGTCCAGGGCAAGCAGAAAAAGTCTTGAAGATGAAAAAAGACGGAGCCGATGCAGTAATAGCAGGGACATGTGAGGATTGAACTAATACGGTGACAGGAGTAGCTCCTAGGTTAGGAGTGGCAGTATACCATAGTACCGATCATGTTTTAAGAGGTTCCAACCATAGATTATATAGAAGTATAATGAAAAAATAAATTTATTTTAGGAGGAAATATAAATGGCAATTACGTTAGAAACGGCAAAAGATCATTTAAACGACAAAGCGGTACTATGCTGTAGAGCAGAAGAAGGAGTAGTAATAGGACCAGAAAATCTAGAAGATCCAGCATTATTTGATGACTTGGTAGATTCAGGGTTGCTAACATTTCCAGAGGATGCTCTAACTATAGGTCAAGTATTAGGAGCTAAATTAGTAAAAACTTGTGATTCATTAGTACCTTTAACACCAGCGGTTATTGATAAAGTACAAGGTGGAGCAGAAAAAGAAGAAGTTGTGGAAAAAGCAGAAGAAACAGTAGCAAAAGTTGAAGAAGTAGAACCTGTACAAAGTGTATCATCTGTTGCTCCAGTAGCACCAGTTGGACAACAAGTGCTTAAACTTCACATTGACGAAGGACGTGGAATTGATATAGAAATTCCTGTGTCAGCTTTCGCTAGTCAAGTAGCGCCTGCTAAAGCACCTACTGAAACAGTAACAAAAGCAGTGGAAGATGTAAAAGAGGTTGCAGCATTAACAGCAGCACTTGCTGAAGAAAAACAAGTAGAAGCAAAATTAATTAGAGAATTATTAACAAAACATTATAAAATAGAAAAAGTAGAGTTCGGAGAAAAAACAGAAATTAAAGGAACAACTTTAGTTTTAAGAAACCCTGAAGAATTATGTAAAGAAGCTGTAGATTTAGAAGAGTTAGTAGAAGATATGAAAATCGAAATCATAACTCCTGATAAATATGATACTTACAGTGAAACAATTATGGACGTACAACCTATCGCTTGTAAAGAAGAAGGAGAATTAGGACACGGTATTTCACGTGAACTTAAAGGTGTAGTAATGGTTCTTACAGGAACTGATGCTAACGGAGTACAAATCGGAGAGTTCGGTTCTTCTGAAGGAGAATTAGAGCGTAACATTATGTGGGGGCGTCCAGGTGCACCAGATAAAGGAGAAATCTTTATTAAAGGACAAGTTACTATTAAAGCAGGAGCTAACATGGAGCGTCCAGGACCATTAGCAGCTCACAAAGCTTTTGATTATGTAACAGAGGAAATTAGAAAAGCATTGAAAGCTGTAAAAGATGATAGCTTAGTAGTTGGAGATGTTAACATCAAGCAATACCGTCGTCCAGGAAACAAAAAAGTTCTTGTAGTAAAAGAAATAATGGGACAAGGTGCAATGCACGATAACTTAATCTTACCAGTAGAACCAGTAGGAACTTTAGGAGCAAAACCAAACGTAGACTTAGGAAACTTACCAGTAATGTTAGCTCCAACAGAATTATTAGATGGAGGAGTTCATGCTTTAACTTGTATAGGACCAGCATCTAAAGAATGTTCAAGACACTACTATCGTGAGCCGTTAGTATTAGAAGCAATGGCTGATGAAGAAATTGATTTAGTGGGGGTATTATTAGTAGGATCACCTCAAGCTAACTCTGAGAAATTCTATGTATCAAAACGTCTAGGTATGACTATAGAAGCTATGGACTTAGATGGAGTTATTGTTACAACAGAAGGATTTGGTAACAACCATATTGACTTTGCATCACATATAGAAGAAGTAGGAAAACGTGGTGTAGCTGTAGTTGGTATGACTTATTCAGCACAACAAGGGGCATTAGTAGTAGGTAACCAATATATGGACGCTATGGTAGATAACAACAAATCTAAACAAGGTATAGAAAACGAAATTCTTTCTAATAATACATTATGTAAAGAAGATGCTATCCGTGCATTAGCTATGTTAAAAACAAAAATGGGTGGAGGATCAATCAAAAAACCTGAAAGAAAATGGAATCCATCAGTTAAAGATAATAACATAGAAGTTATCGAAAAAACTACAGGACAAAAAATAGACTTAGTAGAAAACGAGCAAGTGCTTCCTAAGAGTAAAAAACGCCAAGAAATTTACGAAAAAGAAGAGTAATTTAATATGTATGATAAATTAAAATATGCTTCTACAGAAAGAGTATTTGAAGGAATCATAGTAGACTTTAACGATGCAAGTGTAACTATAGATATAAAGGGTCGTTTGGGACAATTCAAAATTCCTATGCGTATGTTAATATCGCAACACGAAGTAAAAATTGGACAAGAAGTAGCATTTTTACTGAGTTATCCAGAAGTCTTAGATCCAGAGCCTAATGAACATTATGTTAGTGCTATTCAAAATACTAAAAAATTAAAAGAAGAAGTACAAAACAGAAGAAAAGAAGATTAAGAGAGGAGAAACTAGAATGTCATTAACGGTATTTGAAGGTTTACAATCAGAAATATACGTACCAATTACACCAAAACCAGTTTGGGCGCCAGTAACTAAAGAGCTAAAAGATATGAAAGTAGCATTAGCAACTGCAGCGGGGGTACATTTAAAAACAGACGCAAGATTTAATTTAGCAGGGGATACTAGTTATAGAGTAGTTCCTAATGAAGCAGGAAGTTCAGCACTTATGGTATCACACGGAGGATATGATAATGCTGATGCCAATAGAGATATTAACTGTATGTTCCCTATTGATAGATTAAATGAATTAGCAGAAGCAGGATTTATAGGAAGTGTAGCACCTAATCACTATGGATTTATGGGTGGAGGAGGAAACCAAGAGGTTTTCACTGATGAAACAGGACCAGAAATCGCAAAAAGATTAGTAGAAGAAGGTGTAGACGCAGTAGTTATGACAGCTGGTTGAGGTACTTGCCATAGAACTGCCGTGATCGTGCAGAGAGCAATTGAAGAAGCTGGGATACCAACAATTCTTATCGCAGCATTACCACCAGTAGTACGTCAAAATGGTACACCTAGATCGGTAGCACCATTAGT
The DNA here is from genome assembly GCF_013415425.1 of Gemella sp. GH3. Lineage (GTDB taxonomy): Bacteria > Bacillota > Bacilli > Staphylococcales > Gemellaceae > Gemelliphila. Next base: position 27,523 of record NZ_JACBYC010000087.1, read on the forward strand.
TCCTATGGGAGCTAACGCTGGAGAACCTAACAATGTAGAGCAACAAACAGCTATATTAAAAGATACATTACAACAATTAATAGAGATACCAAGTGCAGGTAAAATAGTACCACTTCCATATGAGTACATAGCACAAATCTAAGAAAGTAGGGAGGTTATATCCTCCCTATTTTTTAGCAATATTTTCTTTTTGGCAATAGTTAGCTACATAATTATTGGTGGAAGTATAGTGGAGTTGATCGTATGCAAAGTAATAAATTACAAATTAAGGTTTTTCATATAAATGATGTACAATTAGCCAGCAAAACAAAAATAGCTGATAATAAACTATTTTTGAGTACAGAAGTAGAGTATGATAAAAATATTTTTGAAAATGTAGCAATAAAAATTATAAAACCCAAAGAGCATAACATATACGTAAATACAATAATGGATATTGTTCCTATTTCTACAAAAGTATTGGGAAGATTAGGAGAAGGAATTACACATACATTAACAGGTGCAAAAGTTTTATTAACAGGAGCTAATACCGAAGGATATCAAATGCATGAATTTGGTTCTTCTGAAGGTATTTTACAAGAAAAATTAGTTCTAAATAAAGCAGGAACACCTAGCGATAATGATTACTTAATTCATATTGATGTAATAATAAAACCAGATATAAAATTCGACAGACAATTGGCATTTTCTATATTTGAATTATCAGATGTATATATTCAAAATATAAGAGAAGTTATGAAAATGTTAAGTGGTAGAGAAGCTGACGAAGTACACGAATACTATAATACAAAAAATCCGGGTAAACCTAAAGTGGTACTTGTAAAGGAAATAGCAGGGCAAGGAATGATGTATGATAATTTAGTATTTCCTGCTGAGCCTAGCGGTATGGATAAAGGTATTTCTATAATAGATATGCAAAATATGCCCGTTTTGCTTACTCCAAATGAGTATCGTGACGGAGCTATAAGAGCAATGGTGTAAAGGAGGTAATAAAATGGGAATAGGACCATCAACAAAAGAAACGAGTTTACATCATTTTAGAGATCCTTTGTTGGATGTTTTGGCTACAGATCCGGAAATAGATTTTCAAGGTGTAGTATTAGTAGGTACGCCTCAGGACAATAGATTAAAAAATTTGGTAGGATTTAGAGCAGCTGTTTGGCTAGACGCTATGCGTACGGACGGAGCTATTATTTCAGCAGATGGCTGGGGAAATAGTGACGTAGATTATGCCAATACTATGTTTGAAATTGGAGAAAGAGGTATATCTATCGTCGGTTTAAAATTTATGGGTAAACATAAATTTGTCGTCGAGAATGAATATACAAAATATGTTATTGATTTTAACAAATCTGAAGAAGGTATAGAAACAGAAATCGTAGGTCAAAACAATATTGATTATGTTGATGCACGAAAAGCTTTGGGATTATTAAAATTAAAAATGAGAAAAGATGGAAAATTTTAAAGGAGAGGTAAATCATGAAATTCAATAAACTTATATCAGTTATAGACACACATGCAGCAGGAGAACCTGCAAGATTAGTTACAGCTGGTATTCCTAAAATACCTGGAAAAAATATGGTAGAGAAAAAACAATATTTAATTGATCATATGGATCATATTAGAAAGTCTGTTATGTTTGAGCCACGTGGACATCAAGATATGTTTGGAGCATTCGTAGTATCTCCTACTGTAGATGAAGCGGACTTTGGTTTAATATTTATGGACACAGGTGGATATTTAAATATGTGTGGTCATAATACTATAGCAGGAGTAACAGCATCTATTGAAACTGGAATGGTTGATGTAGAAGAAGGTGCTACAGAAAAAGAAGTAGTAGTAGAAACTCCAGCAGGATTAATTAGAGCAACAGCTAAACTAGCTCAAGATAGACTAAAAGTAAAAGAAGTATCTTTTAAAAATGTTGAATCATTTTTATGCAAAGAAGATGTAGAGTTAGATGTAGAAGGTGTTGGAAAAGTTAAGTTAGATATTTCTTTTGGTGGAAGTTTCTTTGCTATTCTTTCGGCAGATCAATTAGGAGTAACGGTTTCTCCAGAAAATGCATCAATACTGAAAGAATACGGACTAAAAATTAGAGATGCAGTTAATGCACAAGTAGAAATACAACATCCAACATTAAAACATATTAAAACAGTAGATTTAGTAGAAATATATGACAAACCTACTCATCCAGAAGCTACATATAAAAATGTAGTAGTTTTCGGTGATGGTAATATCGATCGTTCACCTTGTGGAACAGGAACATCTGCTAAATTAGCTACTCTTTATCATAAGGGCGAGTTAAAAGTAGGGGAGCCATTTGTATATGAAAGTATACTAGGTACAATATTCAAAGGAAGAATATTAGAAGAAACTAAATTGGAAGAATACAATGCTATTATTCCAGAAATTACAGGTTCAGGATATATTACTGGATTTAGTAATTATGTATATGATCCAGAAGATCCGTTAACTTATGGATTCTTACTTGGATAGCGAAAGGAGAATATATTAAGATGAATTTATTAACGATTTTGTTAGTGTCTTTAGGAGCAGGAGGAGCGTATTTCGTTGCTTTATGGGCTATAGACATTATTAAAAATAAAAATAACTTAGGGAAAGAAAACCCTATTATAGGATTTATTATAGGATTTGTTACAGACTTTTTCGATACTTTAGGTATAGGAAGTTTCGCTCCTACAACTATGTTAATGCAAGTAACAAGATTTTTGAAAAATGATAAATTAATACCGGGTACATTAAATGTTTCACATACAATTCCAGTATTAACAGAAGCGTTTATTTTCTTAGCAGCAGTAGAAGTAGAAGGGGTAACGTTATTCTCTATGGTAATTGCAGCAATAATTGGTGCAATAATTGGTGCAAGATTTGTTAACAAGTTACCTGAAAAACAAATTCAAATTATTATGGGAATCTGTTTACTTGTTACAGCAGGACTTATGATAGCAGGACAATTCGGATTAATAGCTGGTTTAGGAACAGGTACAGCTATCGGATTAACAGGAGTAAAATTAGTTATAGGTGTAGTGGTTAACTTTGTTCTTGGAGCATTAATGATGGCAGGTGTAGGGTTATATGCACCATGTATGGCTACAGTTTATATGCTAGGACTTAATCCTTTAGTTGCGTTCCCTATTATGATGGCTTCTTGTGCAGGTCTTATGGCTATTGGATCACCAGAATTTATTAAAGCTGGTAACTATACAAGAATAGGATCTTTAGCTATAACTGTCGGGGGAATATTAGGGGTTTATGTAGCAGCTACATTCGTAAAAAAAATGGATTTAAAAGTTCTAACATGGGTTATTATAGTAGTAGTAATATTCACAGCTATATCAATGCTACGTAAAGGTCTAAAAAATAAAGTAGAAGTATAGAAAATATAATAAGTAATACAGTTTTGCGCTGAAAGACAGGCCAATAGGTCTGTCTTTTTATTATTTTGTGCAGTATATATAACTTATATCTAAGTTTTCGTAAATTCTATGCTATTATGTAGTAATTTTATATGTATTATTTTTGTAAATAATAATTTCTACATATGTTAAAAAATATTATTTATACAGAAAAATTGTAGAAAATATTTATTAATAATGCTAAAATACTAAATTAGATAAAGTAAAAGGAGATATTATAAATGTTAAAAAATTATAAAAGTTATTTACCAAATATAGTAGCTATTGTGTACACAGTGTTACTAGCTATTATAATTTCATTATCATTAAATAGTAATCCGTTATCTAATTTTGAGCTGAGTCACGATTCTGCTATGTTTCAGTATTTTGGATATGCAATGGATAAAGGGTTTATAGTTTACAAAGATATATTTGATCATAAAGGACCATTTATATTTATTTTTAATTATATAGCTATAGTATTAGGAAAATACGGTCTTTATTTAGTTGAACTGTTTTTCTTAACTTTATTTTTAATTTTTGTTTATAAAACAGCTAAGTTGTATGTGAATTTAATTAACTCATTGATTATCACTACTTTAGTTTCACTTTTTATACCTTATTTATATGAAGGAGGAAATACAGTAGAAGAGTATGCTACACCTTTTATGATGATTTCGCTTTACATATTTTCTAAATATTTCTTGAACAAAGAAGTAACGAATATACATATAATTTTGCTAGGTATTAGTTTTTCTATAGTTGCCTTAATAAGATTTAATATGATTTCTATATGGTGTATTTTTGTATTAGTAATACTAATAAATTTAATTTCTAAGCAAGAATATAAGCTGTTAATTAATTATATTTTTAATTTTATTATAGGAATATTGATTATTTTCTTGCCGCTAGGTATATATTTATATGTTAATAATGCTTTATATGAAGCATTTTATCAATCTTTTATTTTTAATATGTATTATATAGGCGACGGGGAAAGCATTTTGCACGTGTTAAGAAGTTTTTCTCTACGCCCAGTTATAATTATGATGTGTGTTGTTTTTGGTAGTTCGTTAATTTTTATTAATTATAAAGATAAATATCATTTGGCTATAGTGGGGAGTATAATTTTAACTTCTGTGTCTGTGTTATTATCTAAAAGAGATTATCCACATTATTTACTAGCTTTATTACCGTTAATGGCTGCTTCTTTAGTATTTATATTCCAAAAAATTACATTTAATTTTAAATATTTACTAGCTATTTTAATACTTAGTTTCCCTATTATAATGGATAACTTTATTATATTTTCTTATAGAAATGTTACCTCTTATAGTAAAATTGCTTCTTCTATAAATGAAGTTCAAAATATGACATACAATAATGAACTAAATATGTCTGAGATACAGAAAGTTAGTGAATATGTAAGAAATAATACCAATAATGAAGATTTAATATATACTCATAGATTATCAGGAAATATTTATTTGGAAAGTGATAGGCTTGCTAATACAAAATATTTTGCTTTGCCTGCAACTGATGTAACAAATAATGAAAAAGTTGTATCAGAATTTTTTGAAAGTATGAACAACAGCCGTCCTAAACTTCTAGTAGTTTATAGAAGTTTTGCTGAAAATGAGCAAGAAGGTTTTGAATTAGATTTTCAAAAATATATTTTAAATAACTATAAAGTTGTCTACGAAACAGATAGTTATTTAGTATATAAGTAACATATTATAAAATAATTGCTTTTATAGTTAATTCTTTGAAAATATGTTTGTCTATGTTATAATGAAGGGGATAATCAGATTTTAGAGGTATAGAAATGAGCGTATTGAAAAAGTTTAATGATATGTTCTCATCAGAAGAAGATGAGATATATGAAGAAAGAGAAGTATCGCAATCTGTAGAAAGAGTTGCAAAGTCTTCAAATAAAAAAGATGGTAAATTAGTAAATAAGCAATCTTTAATAAATAAAGGTGAAGTTATTTTAAGAGAACCTTTAGTTTTTGCAGACAGCAAAGATATAATAGATGATATTAAAGCTAATAAAGTAGTTATTCTTAATTTAACTAAATTAGATTTACAAACAGCTGATAGATTACTAGACTTTATTTATGGTGGAATGTATGCTATTGATGCTAAGTTGAAAATAATAGGTGAAGAAATTTATCTATGCGTACCTAAAGGTGTTGAGGTAGCAGGAGAGTTTTCGGAAGGAGAATATTAATTTGCTAGATAGTAGTTTCTTAATATGGCTATATACATTTATTAAATATTTATTTAGAATCTATGAAGGATCCTTAATAATTTATATTTTGTCTAGTTGGTTTCCTATTTCACGTGATAATTTTATTTTGAAATTTTTGGAAGATATATGTGAACCGTACCTAAAAATATTTAGAAAAATATTACCACCTGTTGCTATGATTGATTTCTCTCCAATTATAGCTATAATTGCTCTTGGGTTTATAGAGCGAATAATTTACTCTATTATTTTCGGCGTATCTTTATTTTAAGCTATGAAGAATTTGAGTTTTTTTTCTAGAGAAGAGCAGGATATAGCTAGTGAATTAAATAATAATATTGATTTAAGTTCATCTAAGAATATATTAACTAACTTCCTAACTGTTTTGGAAAGTAATGTTTTAAAAAAATTAGCAGGTCAATATAATATAAGTAAGTTGGAGTTTTTTGGCGGTTTTGAGGACGCAGAGAGAGTACGTGCAAAGGTAATAGTTAACGAATATTATGATATTAGCTATAATATAGTTTGCTTATCTTCAAAGTTCAACAGTAAATTTCATAGTATTAAACATAAAGATGTTCTAGGAGCTGTACATAACCTAGGTATAAACTACAATAGAATTGGCGATATTATTGTAGATAATGAACAAATTTTCATTTTTGTAGACGAACAAATAGCTAGTTACATAATGTTAAATTTGAGTCGTATCGGTAAAGCTATTCTTAATTTTGAAATTATAGATAATTTAGAAAATATAACTATTACAAAAGAATATAAAAGTACAGAAATTGTAGCTTCTTCTTTTAGGTTAGACATTATAGTTGCAAAAATTACAAATAAATCTCGCAGTAAAGTAAAGGAATTTTTGCAAAAAGATTATATTAAGCTTAATCATATTGTAATTAATAACGGCGAAAAAACTTGTAGTGTCGGCGACGTTATTTCAATAAGGAAGTACGGAAGATTTGTACTAAAAGATTTTAAACAAAATAACAAAACATTAAAGTATAGAATAACTGTGGATAAACTTGTTTAACCATAGTTATTTTTTATTGTTATATATAATATTAATATTTATTTAATATAATTGTTCATATGATTCAGTACTATAAATATAGTATTTCATAGTTTTGAATCTGTAATAGCTAATAGTATATCTATTTAAAATGTAATGAAAATATAATATAAATTATAAAAAAAGTTGATATAATATATATTGTTAAAATATTACATTATTATAGTAAAGATTAGTTTATTTTTAGGAGAATATTATGAAGAATAGTAAATTAAGAAAAACATTATTAATGCTATCTGTTATGAGTTCGCCTTTTGTATTGTCTGAAGTAATAGATAGCAATATATCAGAAGCAAATGTAAAAAACGGAAAAATAGAAGAGAACGGCAAAACGTACTTCTACAAAAACGGAACAAAACAAACGGATATTCTAGAAACAATAGATGGAAAACAATACTACTTTGAGCATAGAGATTGGGGAAGCAATATGGCGGTAAATAAATGGTCATATAGTGGACGAAATAAGATGTGGTATTATAGCGATGCAAACGGAGTAGTAACGAAATCAAGTGTTCTTTCACCGTATGCTAAAAATGGAAAAATAGAAGAGAACGGCAAAACATATTTCTACAGAAACGGAGAAAAACAAACAGATGTTCTAGAAACAATAAACGGTAAACAATACTATTTTGAGCATAGAGATTGGGGAAGCAATATGGCGGTAAATAAATGGTCATATAGTGGACGAAATAAGATGTGGTATTATAGTGATACAAACGGAGTAGTAACGAAATCAAGTAAAGATTCACCGTATAATAAGAATGAAGAAAATACACAAAATAATAATAGTAATCAATCTATAAATAGTAAAGTAGTATTTATAGATCCAGGTCACGGAGGGTCTGATTCTGGAGCTTCTTATTACGGATTAAAAGAAAAAGACTTAGCACTTCAGGTTTATAATAAACTTTATTCTGCACTTCAAGGTCAAGGGTATACAGTATTGTCTAGTAGAACTACAGATAAATATGTAGATGTTGCAACAGAAAGATCGGCTATGGCTAATAGAAGTAATGCAGATATATTTATTAGTTTGCATTTTAATGCTAGTGGTAGGGGTACAGGATCGTCAGCACAAGGAATAGAAACTTATTGGTATCAAAGTTATGCACAATATCCTTCAAAAATAAATAAAGATAAACACGATGATCCAGAAAGATTAAAAAATAGTAAACTTCTTGCAGAAGCTCTTCACAACAACTTAATAGGCAGCACGGGAGCAGTTAATAGAGGTATACATAGAAATACATTTGCCGTTTTAAGAGAAACTGCAATTCCTGCTGTATTGTTAGAACTAGGATATATGGATAATTATTCAGAATCTCAAAAAATACGTCAATCTAGTTATCAAGACAAACTAGTAGCAGGAATAGTAAAAGGAATAAATGCTTATGTAGGTAATTTCTCGGGAAATGTATCAAAAGGAAACAACCAAACATCTAAAAATGGACTAGTACAAGAGAATGGCAAAACATATCTTTACAAGAATGGAGAAAAGCAATCAGATGTATTAGAAACAATAAATGGAAAACAATATTATTTTGAGCCAGCAGGCTGGGGAAGTAATATGGCAATAAGCAAATGGTCAAGAAGCGAAAAAACAAATATTTGGTATTATAGTGATGCAAATGGAGTAGTAACAAAGGCAGAAAATAGAGATTCGCAAATAAAAAATGGACTAGTACAAGAGAATGGCAAAACATATCTTTATAAAAATGGAGAAAAGCAATCAGATGTATTAGAAACAATAAATGGGAAACAATATTACTTTGAACCAGCAAGTTGGGGAAGTAATATGGCAATAAGCAAATGGTCAAGAAGCGAAAAAACAAATATTTGGTATTATAGTGATGCAAATGGAGTAGTAACAAAGGCAGAAAATAGAGATTCACAAATAAAAAATGGACTAGTACAAGAGAATGGCAAAACATATCTTTATAAAAATGGTGTAAAGCAATCAGATGTATTAGAAATAATAAATGGAAAACAATATTACTTTGAGCCAGCAAGTTGGGGAAGTAATATGGCAATAAGTAAATGGTCAAGAAGCGAAAAGACAAATATTTGGTATTATAGTGATGCAAATGGAGTAGTAACGCAGACAAAAGCAGAAGAGCCACAAACTAACTCTAATAACTATGTTACTTATTACAAACAAAATGATCCTTCTTGGGGTTATAGAAGGTATGGAAGATGGACTCTGGCTGCTGCAGGATGTGTTCCAACATCACTTTCTATGGCTATTTCTACATTGAAAACACCAGTTAAACCGTATGAATTAGCAGATTATTTATATAATAATACAAATTACTTTAATAAGAGTGGAATAGGTACTTTATCGCAAGCAGTACCACAAACGCTTAGTAGATATGGGTTAAATTATAGGCTTATAACTAGTTCTGATCAGCTAAAAAGAGAACTTGCTAATGGACATATAATTTATGCAGCTGTAGGAAATAGTGCTTTTGTTTCACCAGGGTATACTCATGCAGTAATACTTAGAGGAATAGATTCAAACGGAAATACAACAGTTTATAATCCTGTTAGTAAATATGGAGTAAATAAATATAATTATAATTTTGTATGGCAAAGTAAGAGTTGGGATAAAGATGACTATATTAATGGCTCAACACCCATGATAGCTATATATTAAAATTTTAGAAATATAAATTATTAATCTTATATAATAAAATCTAATTTTATTAATGTATGAAAATTATAACAAATGAGTAGGATATTTAATCACTGCTCATTTGTTTTTTATAAGAATACTATAATAAAGAAATTATTAAAAATTAATATAAAAAATAATAACTTATGACAAGATTGTGTTAAAATATTACTAAGATAATAAGTAAGGAGAAATATTTTGATAAAAATTTATAACACTCTAACACAACAAAAAGAAATATTTAAACCTATTGAAGAAAATAAAGTTAAGATGTATGTTTGTGGACCTACCGTTTATAATTACATACATATAGGGAATGCACGTCCTATAATTGTCTTTGACGTTGTACGTAGATATTTTGAATATGCTGGATATGACATAACATACGTATCTAATTTTACTGATGTTGATGATAAAATTATTAAGGCTAGTAAAGAAGAACAAATATCGCCAAAAGAATTAACTGATAAATATATAGAAGCATTTTATGAAGATTATGACGCTTTAGGATGCCAGAGAGCAGACCAAAATCCTAGAGTTAGCGATTATATTACGGAAATTATAGAATTTATTCAAAAACTAATAAAAGAAGAATTTGCATATGAATCTAATGGAGATGTTTATTTTAGAACAAGAAAAAAAGAAGATTATGGAAAACTTAGTAAACAATCTATTGATGATTTAATTAGTGGTGCTAGAATCGAAGTAGGAGAGGATAAAGAAGATCCTTTAGATTTTGCCCTTTGGAAAAAAGCTAAACCTGGAGAAATATCTTGGGATAGTCCGTTTGGAGAAGGTAGACCAGGTTGGCATATTGAATGTTCAGTTATGGCTAATGAAACTCTGGGTCAAACTATTGATATTCACGCTGGAGGACAAGATTTAACTTTCCCGCATCACGAAAACGAAATTGCACAGTCAGAATGCCATAATCACGCTACTTTTAGTAACTACTGGATGCATAATGGTTTTATCAATATAGACGGAACTAAGATGAGTAAATCTCTTGGGAACTTTACACTTCTAAAAGATATCCGAGCTACTGTTTATCCGATGATAATTAGACTGTTTATGTTAAGTGTACATTATAGAACACCAATAAATTTTTCTAGTGAAACTATTGAATTAGCCAAAACTAATTATGCAAAAATAAAAGTTGCTTATGAAAATTTATTATTTAGGCTTAATAACGATATGTTAGAGCCAATATTAAATAATGACATCGTAACAAAAGTAAATGACAATATAGCTTATTTAGAAACGCAGCTTAATGATGATTTTAATACAGCTAATGCTCTAACGGGGTGGTATGATTTAGTAAAAATAACTAATGTATATACAGAACAAAATTCAGTAAATAAAGAAACTCTAGAATTATTAAAATCAGGTTTTGATACATATATTAAAGTTTTAGGCATAAATTTAATTAGTAATAATAGTGTTGATGACCTAGATATAGATTCACTAATAGCAGAAAGAGAAGAAGCTAGAAAAAATAGAGATTTTGCTCTTGCTGATAAAATTAGAGATGATTTAAAAGCTCAAGGAATAATTTTGGAAGATACGAAACAAGGTGTGAGATGGAAGAGAATTTAATTATTAATTTGAGAAAGCCAAATATACCAAAAGTAGGAGAATTACAAGCACTGTCTCTCGCTTATATAGGAGATAGTATTTATGATATTATGGCTAGAGAGTATATTATGAAAAATCATTTAGGCAAAATAAACGATTTGCATAAAAGAGTGTCATCTATAGTTTCGGCCAAAGCGCAATCTAAATTTATGCAAACTTTTTTAGAACAAGAAATTTTGACAGATGAGGAATTGAAAATTTACAGTAGAGCCAAAAATCAAAAAAATAATACTAAAGCAAAAAACGCAACTGTTATGGAGTATAAATTAGCTACTGGTTTGGAAGCTGTCTTTGGATATTTATACCTTAATAGAAATTTTGATAGGTTGGAGGAAGTGTTTAGTTACATTATTGAAGAATATGAAAAAACAATACAAAAATAATAGAGATTTTAAAGAAGAACGAATAAGACGTGAAAGACAATTAGAAGATAACATTTCAAACGATAAAGAAGTTATAGCAGGAAGAAATAGTATTCTAGAAGCGATAAATTCTGGAAGAGAAATTAACAAAATATTGTTTCAAGAAGGGATAGAAAAAGGGCGTTTAAAGTCTATCTTTAATATTGCTAATGATAAAAAAATAATTTGTCAAGAGGTTCCAAAAAGAAAATTAGATAATTTAACTTCTGAACGACATCAAGGAGTAGTTGCTTTGGTTGCTCCTTATAATTATTATGATCTAGATGAATTAATTTCCTCTATAGATATCAGTGCAGATACTACAATTCTAATTTTAGATCATATAGAAGATCCGCATAACTTAGGTGCAATTATACGAAGTGCAGAAGCAAGCGGTGTAAAAGGAGTTATTATACCGAAAAGACGTTCAGCGGTAGTAAGTCAAACTGTTGTTAAGTCTTCTGCAGGAGCAGTAGAACATATGCCAGTAGTTAGAGTGTCTAACCTTTTGGATTCTATAAATAAATTGAAAGAAAAAGGTTTTTGGATAGCAGGGACTACATTAAGTAGTAAGTCAGAAAATTATACAAATATAGCAAAAGATGTTCCACTAGCTATAATAATAGGTAATGAAGGTGAAGGAATGAGCAAAACTATAACTAATGCTTGTGACTTTTTGTATCACATGCCAATGCTAGGAAAAACACAGAGTTTAAACGCTTCTGTATCTGCAGGAATAATTATGTATGAGAGAATAAGGAAAGATTGATGACTGTAAAAATATTAACTGATAAAAAAGATATTGATTTAGCAAAGGATATACGTATCAAAGTGTTTGTAGATGAACAACAAGTACCCTTACATCTAGAGATAGATGACTTGGACAGTAAAGAGAATACGGTTCATGTAGGGTTATTTTACAATAATAAAATGGTAGGGGTAGGAAGAATTTTGGATATAGGTAGTCAAAATATTCATCTAGGGCGTATAGCTATACTTAAAGAATATCGCGGCTTAGGTTTAGGAGAAAAATTAGTTCTTGGAATGGAACGTTTAGCCTGCGAATTATCCAAAAGAGATTTAGTTAGTCATCTAAGCGCTCAGAAGCGAGCAGAAAATTTTTACAAGAAATTAGGTTATAAAAATGAAAGTGAAGAAATTTACTTAGATGCAGGAATAGAACATCTTGATATGCAAAAAGAATTAAAATTTTTATAAAAAGGTAAAAAAATAATTTTGGCTCCTTTAGAAAATAAGGTAATTTTCTAAAGGAGCATTTTCTTGTATAAATGTAATTTTCAAATAAATTTTCGCTGTTAAAATTTATTTAACACGTTTGCTACCTCAATGGCTTTAAACGTATATTGCCTAAATATTTATAATAGGGGTTTATTAAATACAATTAAAAAAGGTTATATTTATATAGAAAATATGGAAATATTATTTTTTTAATGTTTCTAATATAATGTTTAACAGATTAGTAGTTACTTCGGATAATAGTTCATCTTTTCGATAAATAGCTACATACTCAGCTTTTATATCAGACTTATTGAAGTAGTATATATTACATTCCTCATTAATATAATCATCAACTATAGTTTCAGGAATGAATGTCATACCGATACCAGATTTTGCTAAGTTTACCGCAGTAGGAACTGTACTAGTAGTTATGGCAGTATTTAATTCTATATTATTTTTCTCAAAAAATATTTTTAGAGTATGACCTATGCCATACTTTTCTGGAGTGGTAACAATAGGTTCATTATTTAAAATATACAAAGGTTTATTAAACTTAGATATATTTTTTACTTTTGGATTGTACAAGTGATGTTTTTTTGGTATGAATAGGTACAACTTTTCACTATAAAGAGTGTTGTATGATAAATTTTTATTTGCTATGGGGCTCATCCCTATAACTAAATCTAAATCATTTTCTATTAACATATATTCAGAAATATTTTGATTTTTTTCTATTAGCTCAATTATTACGTCGGGATTGTTCTTGTTAAATTCGGGTATAACTTTATAAAGGAATGCTGTAGCCAAAGCAGAATTTATTCCTAATTTTACTTTCCCTTTTTTATTCGTTTTTATTAACGATATTTCGTTATACAATTTATTTTCTATTTTGTTTATTTGTTTTAAATAATGTATATATCTTTCTCCAGCAAATGTAAGTTTTATTATATTTTTGTTTTTATAAAAAATTTGCACACCAAGTTCTTCTTCTATATTTTTTATTATTTTACTTAGATAAGGTTGAGAAATATAGAGTTTTTTTGCTGCTTTTGTAAGATTTTGTTGTTTTAATATAGTATTTATATAGCTTAGTTTTGTTGAATTATTCATAATACCACCATAATTATAATCAAAAAGTTATAATGAATTATTTTATTTATTATAATTATATCACAGTATTGATAAATAATGTAATTTATTAATAAACTATTAAATTTTAAAAATATTAATTTATTAATTTTATCTGAATAATTATATTATAACTTATTGGTTATAGTTTGATATATAATATGAATTTTACAACGCTTTAAATTAAGTTTAAAATAGTTTGTAGAGGTAATTATTAATTTAAATTTTAAGAAGGAGGTATAATTATGTTGTTAGATAAAATCTATAAAAGATTAGAAGAAAAAGAAAATAAAATGATAGATATTAGGAGACATTTGCACGAAAATCCAGAACTATCATTTCAAGAAACAAAAACAGCAAGTTATATAGAAAATTTTTACAAAGGAAAAGACTGCGTTGTTAGAAGTAATGTAGGTGGTATAAAAGGTATTACTGTAGACATAAAAGGTTCAAAACCAGGTAAGTGTATTGCTATAAGAGCAGACTTTGACGCATTACCTATAGAAGAAGAAACAGGGTTACCTTTTAGCTCTAAAAATAAAGGTGTTATGCACGCTTGTGGCCATGACGCACATACTGCTTATATGTTAGTCCTTGCAGAAACTTTAATAGAATTCAAAGAAGAACTAAGTGGAACAGTAAGAGTTATTCATCAACCTGCAGAAGAAGTACCACCAGGAGGAGCTATATCAATGGTAGAAGATGGAGTTCTAAATGGAGTTGATGCTGTGCTAGGTATTCATGTTATGAGTACAATGAAAACAGGAGAAGTGTTCTATAAATCTGGTAAAGTCCACACAGGGCGTGCAACTTTCAAAGTTACTATAAAAGGAAAAGGTGGACATGGGTCTATGCCTCACTTAGCAAATGATACAATAGTAGGGGCAGCTAATTTTGTAACATCAGTACAGACAATTATTAGTCGTCGTATAAATCCTTTTGACTCAGCTGTAGTAACTATTGGATCTTTTGATGGTAAAGGGTCTGCTAATGTAATTAAAGAAACAGTTTTCTTAGAGGGTGATGTTAGAATTATGAATGAAGATTGTAGATCTATAATTGAAGAAGAATTTTCTAGATTATTACGTGGCACTTGCGAAGCATATGATTTAAGCTATACTTTAGACTACAAAAATGATTACCCTGTCTTAGAGAATGATTACGAAGTTACAAAATTAGTAGCAGAAGCTCTAAAAGAAGCAAATATATCAGAAGTTAGTTCTGTAGCAGAGTGTGAAGCACAAACGCCATCTGAAGATTTTGCATATTATGCTAGACAAAAACCTAGTTGTTTCTTCTACGTAGGTGCCCATAAAGAAGGAACTACTATGTATCCACATCATAATCCTAAATTTGATATTGATGAAAAATCATTATTAATATCTGCGAAATCTATGGCTACTGGACTATTAAAATGTTTAAAGGAGGATAATTAATTATGAGTACAAGTTACAAAGGAACTAATAAACTATTAATAGGGATAGTTTTAGCGGTATTATCTTTTTGGTTGTTTGCACAATCTATGCTAAATATTGCACCAGATGTCCAAAAAGATTTATCTATATCACAAGGAGCTTTAAATATAGGCATCTCTATAACGGCTCTATTTTCTGGACTTTTTATTGTAATGGTTGGAGGACTTGCTGATAAGGTAGGTCGAGTTAAATTTGTTTATATAGGACTTTTACTTAATATAGTAGGTTCATTCTTATTAACTATATCATTTGAATCATCATTATTTATTATAGGAAGAGCTATGCAAGGACTAGCTGCTGCGTTTATTATGCCTGCAACAATGGCTTTGGTAAAAACTTATTATGAAGGTAAAGATAGACAAAGGGCGGTAAGTTTCTGGTCAATAGGATCATGGGGAGGATCTGGATTCTGTTCTTTATTTGGTGGTGCTGTTTCTAGTAGTTTAGGTTGGCGCTACGTTTTTATAATGTCTATTATAGTATCTGTAATTAGTATGCTATTAATTTTTGGAACGCCAGAAAGCAAAGTCAACAGTTCTACTAAAGAAAAATTTGATTTTATAGGATTAACTATTTTTATTGTATCAATGTTATCATTAAATGTAGTTATATCTAAAGCAAAAGAATTAGGAATATTTAGTCCGTATATTTTAGCTTTAAGCTTAGTAGTAGTTGTAGGATTAGTTGTTTTCTACAAAGTAGAAACTAGCAAAGATAATAGCTTTATTGATTTTTCTTTATTCAAAATTAAAGTTTATCTTGGTGCGACAATATCAAACTTCTTACTAAATGCTGTTGCGGGAACTTTAATAGTAATTAATTCTTATATGCAACAAGGAAGAGGGATGAATTCTCGTGATGCAGGAATGATGTCTTTAGGATATTTAGTGTGTGTTCTTATTACTATTCGAATCGGGGAGAAATTTTTACAAAAATTTGGATCTAGAACACCAATGCTTTTAGGGACTGTTATCACATGTATAGGAGTTGGATTGATGACATTAACTATGGTTGAAGGAACAGCTTACCTTATCCTAGTATTCGTTGGATATGCTTTATTCGGTACAGGATTAGGAATATATGCAACGCCATCTACGGATACAGCACTATCAAGTGTGCCTAATGATAAAGTAGGAAGTGCTGCGGGTATTTATAAAATGGCTAGTTCTTTAGGTGGAGCTATAGGGGTAGCTATATCGGCTGCAGTTTATAGTGCATTAAGTGCTGGAGGAAACTTTAATGACGGAGCAACTTACGGATTAATTATAAACATACTATTCTGTATTTTCTCTATTATTTCAATAGTAGTAATTATTCCAAAAAAACAATAATTCTAAAATAATTTATTATAGAATTTCTTGCTAATTAGAAAAATTTCTTTTAGTAAGAAATTCTATTTTTATTTTATATATTAATTAAAATAAATCTGTAGTTAAATTTAATAATTTTATCCGCAATTATTTTTTGTAATTATATTGTATAAAAAATAGATTGTATATTGGATAAGTTGTAAATATTATATTTTAAATAATAGACTTTGATTACTATATTTTTCTTGTTAGTTATGGTATTATATTATGATGACAAGATTATGTTTAGGAGGAGTTATGGTAGCTATAGATTCCAAAGATAGTTTGTATGTAGAAAATTTACTTCCTGAAAATGATATTTTTTATAAAAAATTAGAAAATTTTGCAAAAGAAAATAGAGTGCCTATTTTGGATAAAATAGGGCGAGCTTATTTGATTCAATTATTAAATATAAAAAATGCTAGAAATGTGCTGGAGATAGGGACGGCTATTGCTTATAGTACCATAAGCTTTTGCGAAAATGTTGGTTGCAAGGTAGTAACTATTGAGCGTGATATTAAAATGTACGAACAAGCACAAAAAAATATACAAGAAAGAAATTTGCAAGATAAAATAGTTGCTATTTATGGTGATGCTTTAGAACTAGATAGTAGAGTTGTTAATAATGCACCTTATGATGTAGTTTTTATAGATGGAGCAAAAAGTCAAAGTAGAAAATTTTTTGAACTTTATGAGCCTTACTTTGCAGACAATGTTTTGGTTATTACCGATAATGTTCTTTTTAAAGGTATGGTAGCAGATCCTAGCATTATAAAACATAGTAGAGATTTAAAACAATTATCACGTAAAATTAACAATTATAATGAATGGTTAATGGCTAATCCTAATTATACTAGTGTTATATTGCCGTTTGGAGATGGAATAGCTATTACAACAAGAAAGGTAAAGAAATGACAGTAGAATTAGTAGTAACACCAAAAAGTATAGAACATATTTATGAACTTATTAATGTAGGTGCAGATAGTTTTGTTCTTGGTGAAGAGAAGTACGGACTTAGACTAGCTGGTGAATTTAAAAAAGAAGAGTTAAAAAGAGCTATCGAAATAATACATCAAGCAGGGAAAAAAGCTTATGTAAGTGTAAATGCTATATTTCATAACGATCATTTAGAAGATTTGATAGAGTACTTGAAGTATGTGAATGAATTAAATCCTGATGCAGTAATTTTTGGAGAACCTACAATAATTACTATTATGCGCGAAGAAAATTTAAACTTTAAATTACAATGGGATCCACATACATTAGCTACAAACTCATTCTCTTGTAATTACTGGGGAAACAGAGGAGCGTACAGAACGTGTTTATCCAAGGAACTAACATTAGAAGAAATAACAGAAATAGCTGCGAAATCTAATTTTGAAGTAGAAGTACAAGTGCAAGGTATGCTTTGTATGTTCCAATCGATAAGAAAATTAGTTGATAATTATTTCTTGTATAGTGAAAAAGAAGATTATATAGAAAAATATAGTGGTTCTAAAAAGCTGTTTTTATATAGTCAGGATAGAAATGAACGTTACCCTATTTTTGAAGATTCTAACGGGACACATATTATGAGTGCAAATGATATATGCGCTATAGAATATTTGGATGTATTAATATCATCGGGAGTAAAAGCATTAAAAATAGACGGTATATTAAAGTCAGAAGAGTATATTACAGAAGTAACTACCATATATAGAGATGCTATAGATTTATACTTTGAAGATAAAGAAGCTTATGAAGATGAGAAACAAGATTTTTATAATGATATAGAGATTATAAAACCGAAATATCGTGAAATAGATTTAGGATTTTTCCATAAAAAAACTATGTACTAAAATTGAGGAGGAAAACAAGTTATACTTGAATGTAACTTATACTTATGGCAATAAAAGAAATTTCAAAAATAATAGACGGAAAAAGAGTAATAACAAGAAAGCCAGAGTTGTTAATGCCAGCTGGTAATTTAGAAAAATTAAAAATAGCAGTACATTATGGAGCAGACGCAATATTTTTAGGCGGGCAAGAGTTTGGACTAAGAAGTAATGCAGATAATTTTACTATAGAAGAAATAAAAGAGGGCTGTGATTTTGCCCGTAATTACGGTGCAGATATTTATGTTACAGCAAATATAATTGCCCACGATGAAAATTTTGAAGGTTTAGAAGAGTTTTTGATTGCTTTGCAAGATGTAGGAGTTAGGGGGATTATTGTTGCAGATCCTTATATTATAGAAACTTGTAAAAGAGTTGCACCGAAAGTTGAGGTACACATTAGTACGCAACAATCAATATCTAACTATAAAGAAGTACAATACTGGGAAAGTGAAAATGTTGATAGAGTAGTGTTAGCTAGAGAAACCGGTTATGAAGAGATCAAAAAAATTCGTGAAAAAACAGATGTAGAAATAGAAATGTTTGTTCATGGAGCTATGTGTATCGCATATTCGGGGCGTTGTACGTTAAGTAATTATATGACTGCTAGAGATAGTAATAGAGGCGGATGTTGTCAATCTTGCAGATGGAATTATGATCTTTATGAAGAAGGAGATAGTGAAGATAATAAGTTATATGAAGAATCATCAGATCCTTATGCTATGAGTCCAAAAGACTTGACACTTATAGAAAGTGTACCTGAAATTATAGAACTTGGTATAGATTCTCTGAAAGTAGAAGGACGTATGAAATCTATTCATTATGTTGCTGCAGTAGCCAGCGTATATCGTAAATTAATAGACGATTATTGTGCCGATCCAGACAACTTTGAGATGACACCAAATTATAAATTAGAGCTTTACAAATGTGCTAATAGAGATACAGCATCTTCGTTCTTCTATAATATTCCTAGTTACAAAGAGCAAATGTTTGGAAATCAAGGTGGTAAGAAAACAAACTACGACTTTGTAGGGCAGGTATTGCATTATGATGAAGAAACGAAGATAGCGACTATTCAACAGAGAAATCACTTTAAAACAGGAGATAAAGTAGAATTTTTTGGTCCAGAAATTGATAGTTTCGAACAAGTGATAGGTGAGATATATGACGAAGACGGTGATTTAATAGATGCAGCTCGTCATCCCTTGCAAATTATAAGAACTAAGGTTGATAAGAAAATATATAAACAAAATATGATGAGAAAGGAAATCGGTAAGAAATAATGCGAAAGAAACCGAAAGTAATAGGAATAGTTGGTGGAAGCGGAAGTGGAAAAACTACTGTAACAAAGAGAATTATAGAAGAACTTGATAAAGAAAAAGTAGTTTTGATAGAGCAAGATTATTATTACAAAGATCAGTCGCATATGACAATGGAAGAGCGTATAAAAACTAATTATGATCATCCAGATGCTTTCGATAACGATTTGCTTTGCATACAACTAGAAAAACTGCTTGCTGGAGAAAAGGTAGCTGTTCCAAGATACGATTACGTTAATCATACTCGTAGTGAAGAGACAGTAATTCAAGAACCGAAAGATATAATAATTTTAGAAGGATTATTCGGATTGTACTCAAAAAGAATACGTGATTTTATGGACATAAAAATCTTTGTTGACACACCTAGTGATATAAGAATACTTCGTCGTTTACTGCGTGATATGAACGAGAGAGGACGTAGTGTGGAATCTGTCATAAATCAGTATCTTACATCTGTTAGACCTATGCACGAACAGTATATAAAACCATCAAAACAATATGCAGACATTATTATCCCAGATGGTGGATATAATGATATAGCAGTAGATATTTTGATTACAAAAATAAAATCAGTACTAGAAAAATAATATGAAAACATATATAATATAACTACTATACTAAAATAAAAGGAGTATAACTATGGCTATAGAAGAAAATTTAGAATATCAAATGACCCAAGAAGGTTATGACAAATTAGTAGAAGAATTAGAACATTACAAAAAAATAAAACGACCAGAAGTAATAGAAAAAATAAAAGTAGCACGTAGTTTCGGGGATTTATCAGAGAACTCTGAGTATGATGCAGCAAAAGATGAACAAGGATTTATCGAACAAAAAATATTAGAAATGGAACAAATGATTCGATATGCTAAAATTATCGAAATAGATGATAAGTCTAATACTATTCGTTTGGGACATACTGTTACTTATGTTGAGCTTCCAGATGGTGTTGAAGAAAGTTACAAAATAGTCGGTAGTGCAGAAGCAAATCCATTTGAATACAAAATATCAAATGAATCTCCAGTAGCACAAGCATTACTAGGAAAAGAAGTAGGAGATGTAGTAAAAGTATCACTTCCTACTGGTCCAGAAGACTCAATGGATATCAAAATTATAAAAGTTAAGTAGGTATAATATGATAGCATTAATAGGCGCTATGCCAGAAGAAGTAGCAATTATTAAATCACAAATAAAAAACTCTCGTACTAATAAAATTGCACACGTAGAATTTTATGAGGGTATATACCAAGATAAAGAAATAGTTTTGATGTTGTCAAAACCAGGGAAGGTAAATGCAGCGATAGCGACAACTGTGCTATTAGATAATTATGATGTTGATTATGTAATTAATATTGGTAGTTGCGGAGCATTACAAAAAGGAATGGAAATAGGAGATATGATAGTAGCTACGAATACTGTTTATTTTGATGTTGATGCAACACATTTCGGCTACAAATTAGGACAAGTTCCACAAATGCCAGAAAATTATAAAAGTGATGAAAAATTAGTCAATATTACAAAAGATATTACATTACCTAATTATAAAATTCATTACGGTCTAGTAGGAACGTCGGATTCTTTCATTTCTGATAAAAATATAAAACAAAATATATTGAATAACTTTCCTAATATGCAGGTTGTAGAAATGGAAGCAGCAGCAATAGCTCAGACGTGCTATAATTTTGGAACAAAATTTATAGTTTGTCGAAGTATTAGTGATAAAGCAGAAGAGGGTACTAGAATAGTATTTGATGAATTTTTGAAGATTGCTGCTCAAAATTCTTCTATATTAACTACAGAATTGCTAAAAAGAATATAAAAAAGGAAGATGATTAATCATCTTCCTTTTTTATAGTTAATTTTACACAAATGTCTAAGATATTACAATATCATATAATTATTAACTAAAAGTATATTATTAAATGATTTAAGTATAGAATCATTGAACCTTATCTTTAATTATTTTATAATATAAAAAAACAATAAAATTATATTAAAGAGTTTTTTATGATAAAAGGCGTGTTAAAACTACCTATAATTATCAATAATAAAGATGCTATAAAGATTTATAAAAAATTATCTGAAGTTAATAAAAAATAGGTAAATTAGATGTTATTTTAAAAAAATCTATTGTTAATAATTCTATTTTAAATTTATTAATGTATAACGAATCTGTTCAATCTACAAGGATAGAGGGAACGCAAGTAACTTTTTATGAAATAATGGAAAGTCAAAATAAATCTTGGGAAGAAATAGAGGTTAGTAATTATAGAGCAGCAATAGAGTATGGTGTTCAACATATAAAAAATGGAGATGTTATATCTAGTAAATTAATTAAGAGTTTGCATTCTATACTAATGAATAATGCAAGAGGGACGACTTCTAATAAAGAAGAGTTTAGGAAAATTCAAAACTTTATAGGATCAGATAAAAAAATTGAGAATGCGGTCTATATTCCGATAGATTCTAATGAAATACCAGTTTATATGACTAATCTAGAATATTTTATAAACGAAGAAAAACATAGAGATTTTGAAGTGGATGTAAAAGAAGATAGTACAATATTTGATCATTCTGTTGATTCTTTGTTGAGAATAGCTATAATGCACGCTCAATTTGAATCAATTCATCCATTTTTAGATGGTAATGGAAGATTAGGTAGGATTCTTATAGCTTTAATGGCGGTAAAAGAAAATATCATAGAATTTCCTTTATTTTTTGTTAGTGAAGAATTAGAGAAAGAACGAATTAGATATTATAATTCTTTAAACGCAACTAGAGCAGATAATCCTGATTGGATAAGTTGGATATATTTCTTTTTAAATGCTAGTGAAAGAATGTCCAATAAGATTATTGAGGAAATTGAAAGTTCGGAACAATTAGCTAAGTATGGAATTTCTAAATGTCAAACAGAGATACAAAAAAAGTATGGTTGTCAACTTTTTCTAATCCGATAACTACAGCTAAAGGGGTATCTAACATTACAGAGAATCATCAGAGTACTGTAAAAAAAGCTTTAGATTATTTAGTTAATATTGGATTACTAGACAAAGACAAAACAACTAAAAGAAATGTAAAATATTATAATTATGATTTACTAAGAATTATAAGTCAAAATTAATACAAGCCGACTATAAACTAGTCGGCTTATATTCTTATAAATTAATTTTATTAATAACCATTATATTTTATAATAAATATACTTAATCCCCCTCAATCTCAAACCAACCTTTATTTTTTATTATTTCTTTTACTAATTTTTGGGGTAGTTTTAAGTTGTTAATATTTTGTAAGTCTAATTTTGTTACTATTTCTTGAGATTTATTGTATTTTGCTTTTTCTAACCAGTCTGGGTCTGTTACTAGAATACGTCCTAATGCGACAAAATCACAATTTTCTAGTAATAACTCTGCTTCGGAGAAAGTTTTTATTGATCCTGCGTAAATTGTAGGTACACGTCTATCAATATATTTTGACAAAAGTTCAAGATATGTATGATCTTTGTTGTTTACCGGTTTGTCTTGCAGAGCATTAGGTAATGAAATGTGAATATAATCTATCCCTATTTTAATTACTTCATCTATAATCTTATAAGTATGTTCTATACGCAAAGCATTTTCCATCGGCTCATCAGGAGACAGTCTATATCCTAAAATAAAGTTTGGTTTATTTTCTTCTATTATAACTTTTTTAATTTCTCTTGTTATCTCTATAGGAAATTTTATTCTATTTTCCAAAGAGCCTCCCCATTTATCTAACCTTTTGTTGAAATAGGGGGATGTGAAGTTTTGAATTAAAAATCCATGTGCTGCATGAATCTCTACTCCGTCAAATCCAGCTTTGATAGCGCGCCTTGTTGTTTCTCCAAAGTTTTTTATTATTTCTAATATTTCTTTTTCGCTTAGTGGTCTAGTTTTGCACGCTTCTGCAAATTCAGTATCTAACGTAGCTATATAACTAGCGCTAACAACATCAGAATCTTTTATTAGGTGTTGCAAAGCTTTGTTGCCAGCGTGATTAATTTGTAATATAGCTTTAGTATTCTGCTCTTTAATAGATGAGGCTAATTTGCTAAGACCAGGAATAAACTTATCATCATAAGCAGAAAATTCATTTTCAAAACCTATACCATTAGCTGATACGTGTGTACATCCAGTAATAGTCATTCCTAGATTTCTTGCTCTTCGTGTATAAAACGATATTTCATTATCTGAAACAGTATTGTCATCATTACTTCCCCACGTAGTCATTGGAGCCATAACTACTCTATTGTTAATAGTTACACCATTAGGTAAAGTTATATTCTCAAAAAGTTTTTTATTATCCATAAATACCTCCTACAAAATAACATCAATTATATTATACGTCATATAAAGATATCTTTTCAATTAAATATTAAATTTATACATTATCACAAAATATTTTATCTTTCAGAGCTTATTGATAGATTAGTCTACTAAAATTTGTTATAATAATCTTGTTTTGCAAAGACAATTTATATTATTATGAAAGGAACACGTTATTATGTTAAAAGAATTTAAAGAATTTGCTTTAAAAGGTAATGTACTTGATTTGGCTATCGGGGTAATTATCGGGGCAGCTTTTGGTAAAATCGTATCGTCATTAGTATCTGATATTATGATGCCATTAATAGGATTATTATTCCCAACAAAACCTGATTTCACAGAGTTAGTATGGAATAATGTAAAATACGGTAACTTTATTCAAACTGTAATTGACTTCTTAATCGTGGCAATTTCTATCTTTATATTTGTTAAGCTTATTAATGGAGCTAAATCAAAAGTTGTTAAAGAAGAGGAAGCTGTAGAAGAAACTCCAGAAGTTGATGCAAAAGAAGAATTATTAAAAGAAATTCGTGATTTATTAAAAAAATAAAATAATTTTAATAGTAAGGAAATCTTATGACTGAAAAAAACGAAAAGATATTAGGTTGGATTGCTACGACTTTATCTGTTTTAATGTATGTTGCATACATTCCACAAATAGCTAACAACCTTAACGGAAATAAAGGTGATTTTATTCAGCCGTTAGTCGCTGCTATAAATTGTACTTTATGGGTATCTTACGGATTATTGAAGAAAAATAGAGATATACCTTTAGCAGCTGCTAATGCGCCAGGAATTGTATTTGGAATAATGGCAGTATTAACAGCATTATTATAAAAATTATTTTAAGTATTTTACTATAGAATAATAGTAAAATGCTTTTTTTTATTATCAAAAACAAATTAATTTAAATACAAAATAGTTAAGATAGTTTATACATACTTAATCTAATAAAAAATTAATATAACAATAATTATTATTTATATACCCAGAAAAAATTAATATATTTCAATTATAAAAACTCTATAAAATAAACGGAGTAAACGATACCAAAACAAAAAATGACTATTATTTGATACTAGCTCTTGACATTTATTTTAATGAGTGCTAATACGTACTTATAAATAATCAGTAAATTGGAAGGAGATACTTTATTATGAAAAAGAAAGTATTATTATCAGTATTAGTAGCTGGGTTAGTTTACCAACTACTTCAGTATTAGCACGTGAATTAAACGAAGCAGAAAAAGCATCAGTAGCAGGTAGAGAAGCAGGAAATGTAACTGTAGAAGATGCAGCTAAAAATGCAAAACAAAAAGAAGAAGTAAGACCAAGAGTAGAAAAAGAACTATTAGCTTACTTAGAAGCTCATAAATCAGATCTTGTAGCCAAAGCAGCAGAAGCAGCTAAATCAAGAACAGCTGGCAACAAAGCTTCACCAAAAACTTCAGCATTTAAATAATTAATAGTTTATAATTTAAGATAATACGATTTTTTATCGTATTATCTTTTTTTATTCTTTTACTAAATATAGATATATTATTTAATCAGTTTTATTTTAATATAAATATATGCTATAATTAAAAGATATTATAATGAGAGTGAATTTTTATGAAAAACTTTAAAGAATTAGATAGTAAATTCCAAAATAGCGAAGTAGAGTATTATTACAATATTTTAAGAAAAAAGAAATTTTCTTTATTTATAAAGTATATTTTTGATAGAATACTAGCTTTAATTTTACTTGTTTTTTTATCGCCAGTTCTTATATTTATAGCTATTTGGATAAAAATAGATAGTCCAGGGGAAGTTTTTTATCGTCAGAAGAGAGTAACTACCTATGGAAGAGAGTTTAAAATTTATAAATTCAGAACTATGGTAAAAAATGCTGATAAGCTGGGAAGTGCGGTAACATTGCAAGATGACCCTAGAATAAGTAAAGTCGGCAAAAAACTTAGAAATTTAAGAATAGATGAATTACCACAATTAATAAATATTTTATTAGGAGATATGAGTTTTGTAGGTACTCGACCAGAAGTAGCTAAATATGTATCTAGATATAGCAGAGAGATGTATGCTACCTTGTTATTGCCGGCGGGTGTAACTTCAACTGCGAGTATAATGTACAAAGATGAAAACGAAGAATTAGATAAATATTTATTAGAGGGTATGAATGTAGATGATGCTTATGTTGATAAAATCTTACCAGAGAAGATGAAATATAACCTTGAGTATCTAGAGAATTTTAGTTTTATAAATGATATAAAAATAATGATTAATACTTTGTTAGGAGTATTGAAATAATAGGAGAATAATATGTCAAAATTAAATATACCATTTTCACCACCAGATATAACTGAAGAAGAGATTGCAGCAGTAACAGAGGTTCTAAAGTCAGGTTGGATAACTACAGGACCAAAGACTAAAGAATTAGAAAAAAAATTATCAGATTATATGGGAA
Organism: Gemella sp. GH3; assembly: GCF_013415425.1. GTDB lineage: Bacteria > Bacillota > Bacilli > Staphylococcales > Gemellaceae > Gemelliphila. The sequence goes on from NZ_JACBYC010000087.1 coordinate 54,162, forward strand.
CTTCTTGCACAGTATGCCTTAATTCAGCAACAGCAGCCTTAGAGCTTACTCTTAGAGTTTTAGGGATAGGAGAAGGAGATGAGGTTATAGTTCCTGCTATGACTTATACAGCATCTTGCAGTGTTATTTATCACGTAGGAGCAACGCCTGTATTAATAGATATCCAAAAAGATAGCTTTGAAATGGATTATAACAAGTTAGAACTAGCTATAAACAACAAAACAAAGGCTATTATTCCAGTTGATTTAGCAGGGATACCTTGTGATTATAATAAACTTTTTGATATATTAGACAGAAAAAAAGATTTATTTGTCGCTAATTCAAAATACCAAGAGCAACTAGGCAGAGTAGCAGTTGTTGCAGATTGTGCGCACTCTTTAGGAAGTGAGTATTTTGGTAAAAAAGCAGGAAATATTGCAGACTTTAGTTCGTTTTCTTTTCACGCCGTAAAAAACTTCACGACAGCAGAAGGTGGCTGTGTAACTTGGAAAGATAATGCTAACATTGATAACGATGAGCTTTACAAAGAATTTCAAATATATTCTTTACACGGGCAAACGAAAGATGCTTTGAGTAAGATGAAAGCAGGATCTTGGGAATATGACATAGTTATTCCAGGTTACAAATGCAATATGACAGATATTATGGCTAGTATAGGGCTTGTGCAATTTACTCGCTATCCAAAACTTTTGGAGAAAAGGTATGATATAGTTGATATGTATGATAAAGGATTTGAGGGAAGTAACATTATACCTTTAAAGCATAAAGGAACAAACTATTTATCATCGCATCATCTTTATATAACTCGTATTTTAGGAATTAATATTGAACAAAGAAATGAGATAATTAAAAGATTGGCAGAAATAGGAATTAGTGCTAACGTTCACTATAAGCCACTACCACTCCTAACAGCTTATAAAAATAAAGGATTTGATATAAAAGATTATCCTAATGCGTATAGTTATTATGAGAGTGAGATAACATTACCATTACACACTAATTTATCAGGTGATGATGTAGAGTATATAATAGAAAATTATAAAAAAATAGTAGCAGGTGTTCTTAATGGATAAAGCCATAGTAAATAATGAACTAATTAGTATAGTAGTACCAGTATATAATGTATCTGACTATCTAGAAAGATGTGTCGATTCACTAATAAATCAAAATTATTCTAATTTAGAAATAATATTGGTAGATGATGGTTCTACTGACAATAGTGGAGACTTATGTGATGAATTTGCAAAAAAAGATAGTAGAATAGTAGTATATCACAAAGAAAATGGTGGTTTGTCTGATGCGAGAAATTACGGGGTAATGAAAGCTAATGGAGATTATATAGGCTTTGTAGATAGCGATGACTATGTAAATTATAATATGTATAATCATTTGTACAATGTAGCCAAAGAAACTGATGCAGACATAGTAGAATGTAATGTAGTAAGAGTTTATGCAAACGGGCATACAAGATCACACTACAAAGGTCCAGAGTATAAAGAGATTATAGATACAAAACAATATTTAAAAGAAATTTTGTCAATGGATAGAGTTTATGGATCAGTATGGTGTAAATTAATAAAATCTCCATTAGCTAAGCAATTAAAATTTTCTTTAGGAAAATACTATGAAGATTTATTTTATAATTATGATTTATTTAATTTAGATAATCTAAAAATTGCTATTACTAGCGGTAGTTACTATTACTACTACATTAGAGAAAATAGTATAACTACGGAGAATTTTAATTCTAAGCATATGGATATGCTAGAAATTATGAATTTAATCCATGTATTCACTCTAGAAAATTATCCAGAATACGAAGAGATTGCATTTGTTAGATTAACTTTTGCATATTTATCTATTTTTAATAAATTAATAATGGTAGATAAATATAAAGATTTTTCGGAATATAGAGAAATTGTTAAATTCTTCAAAAATAATAAATATAAAATAATTAAATGTAAAAAAGCTTCAAGATCATTGAAATTAGCAGTTATATTATTACTTTTGAATAAAAATATGTATAAAAAAGTGTTGGTTCATTATAAGAAAAAAGAAATATTAAATAAATAATTTAGAGGTAAATTTATGAGTAACACAAAACTTGTAAGTATAATAGTACCAGTATATAATGTTGAAAAATATTTAGAGAAATGTGTCAATTCAATAATAAATCAAAGTTATGAAAACATAGAAATTATATTGGTAAACGATGGATCTACAGACAGTAGTGGTACTTTGTGCAATGATTTAGCAAGAAAAGATAATAGGATAAAAGTTTATCACAAAGAAAATGGCGGTCTTTCGGACGCAAGAAATTATGGTGTAGCAAGAGCGTCGGGAGATTATATAGGCTTTGTAGACAGTGATGACTATATTCACGAAGATATGTACAAACACTTGTACGAAATAATAACAGAAAGTGATGCAGATGTTGCAGAATGTAGTTTTTTAATAGTTTATAATGATAAACCAAGAAGTTATTATAGTAGTGAAGACTATTGCTTAACGTTAACTAAGGAAGAATATTTAAAAGAATATCTTAGTATGGAAAGAATATACGGAGCAGTATGTTGGAAACTTATAAAATCAGAAGTTGCGAGAAAAATAGAATTTCCAAAAGATAAATTTTATGAAGATGCCTTTTATACTTATGAATTAATAGAAGTTGCTAATAAATACGCTATAACTAATAAAGAGCTTTATTATTACATTATGCGTGATGGTAGTATAACTAATATGAATTTTAATAAAAAACATTTGGATAATATAAAAATAGCTGAGAAATTTGTTGATTATGTTTCTAATAATTATCCCAATCTATTAAGTTATGCGAAGTCCAAAGAAATGTATTCTTACTTTTCTGTATTTAACAAAATACTAGAACTTGATAACTATACAGAAGTTGAGGAGTATGAGCAGATTAAGAAATACTTTGTAGATAATAGAAGATTAATATTAAAAAATAATGTAATTTCTAAAAACAGGAAATTATCAGCTTTTATTATCAGCTTGAATGTAAGGTTGTATAAACAAATTTTGAAATTTTATAAAGGTAAAATTAGTCAATAGATTAAGGATAACATTTTATGAGAAAAAAAGTACTAATTGCTATTCCTTCTTTTTCTAGCGGAGGAGGAGCAGAAAAAATATTGTCAAATATTTTAATGAACGGAAATTTCGATGATTATGATATAGATATTGTAGAAATGTTCAGAGGAGATAAAGGATTAGAAAATTTACCAAAAGGAATTAATGTTATAAATTATTATAACTCATACAAATATAATAAATTTGTTAGTTTATTTCTGGATCAGTTTGGTAAATATTTCCCAAGTTTTTTGAGAAAATATTTGGTAAAAAAAGATGATTATGACGTAGAAATATATTTTGAAATAATGTATCCTGATATGCCTTTTACAAAAAGAGATATCAAGAAAATATCTTGGATTCATGGAAGTATAGAGGAGTTTGGTTTAGATGAATATGCTTGGAGAAAGAAAAGATATAGAGAGTATTTAAGAAATTCAAACTATATTGTAGCTATTTCGCAAAAAACTAAAAAGTCTATTACTGATATTTATCCAGAATTTAAAGATAAAGTTAGCTTGATTTATAATGGATACAATTTTGATAATATATATAAATTATCTCAAGACTCTAGGCGTGAATATATAAATAAAAATTCTATTTGCTCAATTGGTAGAATTGAAAAAGAGAAAGGATCCGATAAACTGTTAGACGTTCTTTTAAGGATACATAGTAAAGGGTATAAATATCATTTGTATTACATAGGTACAGGGACACAAGAAGAATTATTGAAAAGTAAAGTGCTTAATCTAAACTTGCAAAAATATGTTCATTTTCTAGGCTATCAAAAAAATCCTTATAAATATTTAATAGATATGAAATGTTTGGTATCAATGTCAGAGAAAGAAGGCTTTCCTGGTGTCATAGTGGAATCTTTGACTTTAGGAGTTCCGTTTGTATTTACTAATGTAGGTGGTGTTGAGGAATTATCATCTAATGGTAGGTACGGAAAAATTATTTGCAATGAAGAAGAAGCGGCTGACAGTATTATAAAATATGTGGAAAATATAGAAGGTATAGATAAAGAAGAAACTAGATTATTTATTAATCAATTTGATTTACAAGAGCAAGCACGCAAATTCAAAGAAATTATAGAATATTAACAAGGAGGACTTATGGCTTTTACGGTAAGTCATTTTATATTTGCATTTTTACCGTTGTCGGTATTATTATATTATATTTTAAATTTATTCAATAATAAGAAATTATTAAATATATATTTAATTATGATTAGTTTAGTATTTTATGCTACATCAAGTTTGAGAGCTACTTTATATTTATTTGCATTTATTACTATAATTTATATAGCAGGGTACTTTTTGGATAAATACAAAAATAATAATTTGTTTTTATTCAGTTTAGTTTTTGTAATTTTAATACTTAGTTATTTTAAGTATGCAAGCTATGTGATATCTCTTTTTAGAGAAGTTAGCCTAGTTGATACGATAAATATAATTGTTCCGCTAGGAATGTCGTTTATTGCTTTTGAATCAATTTCTTATTTAGTAGATATTTATACTGGCAAGCAAAAAAGAGGTAATATTATAGAAACCTTTTTGTTTTTCACATTTTTCCCTAAGATAACTTCTGGGCCGATAGTTTTATGGAGAGATTTTTATTCACAAATTACATCTAGATTTGTATCTGTAGATTTATTTTTCAGCGGTTTAGAGAGAATTATGATAGGATTTATAAAGAAGTGTCTTATTGCAGATAATTTAGGTAATGTTGTATTTAATATAAGTTCTAGTAATTCGTCTGGTATTGATTGGCAAAGTGCTATTCTTGGGGCGTTATGTTATTTCTTGCAGTTATACTATGATTTTTCTGGTTATTCAGATATTGCCATAGGGATTAGTAGATTATTTGGATTTGATTTTAAAGAGAACTTCAATTATCCTTATATTGCTACTTCTGTAGGAGAATTTTGGAGAAGATGGCACATATCACTAGGAACGTGGTTTAGAACGTATATCTATATTCCTCTAGGAGGAAATAGAAAAAATGTTTATTTAAATTTATTTATCGTGTTTTTATTAACAGGTATGTGGCACGGCTCAACTTTTAATTTTGTATTGTGGGGAATTCTTCACGGTTTTGTTGTTATGTTTGAAAGACTTGTTAGAAATAAAAATTGGTATCTAAAAATACCGATTGTTGTAAAATGGCTTGTAACTATGATAATAATTTATTTAACGTGGATTATATTTATGTTGCCTACTTTTTTTGATGTTTTAGTTTATTTTAAATCAATGATAGGCATTCCTAATGGTAATATTTATTTCACTTATGAATATTACTTTAATGTTAAGACTGTTTTAATTATGGCTGTGGGACTAATAGGAGCTATAATTGGAAAAAGTGAAATTTTAAAAACGTTGTCTAAAAGATTAAATAGTACAGTATCACTTTTATTAGTTAAAGAAGCATTACTAATTATATTTTTTGTTCTTGCTATATTAGAAATGATGAATTCTAGTTTTACACCATTTTTATATTTTCAATTTTAGGAGGTAAATGAAATATGAGAAAATTTAAAATAATTTTTATTACAATATTTTCTATAATTTTGTTTATACCTATACTGTTTTTAAATTGGAATAAAGATGTGGTTTCTAGTATGGATAATAGAAAACTTACAGATTTCCCATCAATGAACAAATTTAGTAATGAAACAATAGGTCAAGCCTTAAAGTTTATAGATGATAGAATCTATGGTAGAGAATATTTAATAAATAAAGATACAGAATTAAATGATAAGCTCTTTGATTTAATGATTCATCCAATATATACCTATGGTCAAGATGGTTATATATTTTTTGGTATGGAAGAGAGAAAATATACAGACTATCACAAAGAATTTGCTAATACGATAGTTACTCTTAAGGATTACGTAGAAAGTAGAGGAGCTAAATTTTATGTTGTTATAAATCCTGAAAAAACATCTGTATATACTAGATACTTGCCTAAAGGAGTTAATTATAATCGTTATTTTATAACTAATATCGAAAAAGAATTAGTGGCTAACAATGTAAAATTTGTAGATAATACGGATTTACTTACTGAAAAAAGTTATACTGAAAAAGTTTATAATAAGGAATATGATGCAGGACATTGGAATGATTTGGGTGCATTTTATGGATTGAATAATGCTATAAGATTAATGCAAAATGATTTTCCTGATATGGATAATTTAACATTAGATGACTTTGATATTAGTTACGAGAAGAAATTTTCGTTAGCTGTTTCTAAATTCAAAATAGATGATACAGTTCCTGTATTTTCGTTAAAAGAAACTAATTTTACAGATTTAACAGAGGACTATATTTCAAACGTTAAAGTAGATAGTCAAAATAATATGTTTAGTTATATACAAAATAATACTGATAATGCCAAAAATCTTGATAAAGGATTAGTTTTTCAAGGTAGTTATTTAAATGGTAGACTACAATATTTGCAAAATGTCTTTAGTGATTATATAGTCGTACATAACTATCATAATATTTTTAATATGGATTACTATTTTAATATGTTTAAACCTAATATTGTAGTGTTCGAAGTAGCAGAATATACTTTGAATGATACATATTTCCTATATGAAAAAATGAAAAATATAAACTTTAATCCTAGTATTAATAGTATTGAAAGTTTTGAATTAGGCAATAAGAAATTAGATTATAAAGAAGAGAAAAATAGTAAGATTACTACTTTAACTGTGTATAATCTAGGAGATGTACAATATGCTTATATATTGAGTAATGGAGAGGTGTTTGATTTAATAAAAGAAGATAATGTATACAAATTATCTACAGAAAGAGAGTTATCTTCTAATATTGAAGTAATTTACAAGGAAAAGGATAGTAATAATTATTATAAAAATTTTTTTAAGATAAGTTAATATAAAACTTAGGAGGCTGTATGAAGAAGTATTTAAATATTGAAACTTTACTAAAATATCCGATAATATTTTATTCTATATATTTTCTATATTTAGTAAGACCGGATTTTAAATTAATTAATCCTAATATAGGTGTTTATGAGAGTATGTTCCATTATTTATTAATGGGATATGGATTAATAATTATTTTATACAATTTAATATATAGAAAATATCTAGTTAAAGATATTAATATTATAGTTACTGTTTTACTTTCTATCTCAATTTTATTTACTATAATTTTAAATTTGAGAATTATAACTTTAGACTCAATAAAGACTTCTATTTTGACGGTATTTTCTATGGTTATAATGCTACCAGCGTATAAAATTTTAAGTGAAAAGTATAGTAAGGAACAAATATTTAAAATTATATTTTATCCAGCTATATTTTTAAAAATTATTATAAGTATATTATCTCTATTTATGTATTATTATAATATAAGCATATATATTATAGATAGAGAAACTCTAGATTTTCTTGGAATAAGATATGTAGAAGTTTTAAATGGTAATTTTACTCCGTTACTTTATGGGGTATATAAGGATCCGAATTATGGAGCTATGTATGGTATAGCAACTTTTATAGTAATTCTTTATATTTTATTCAGTAATAAAATTTCTCTAAGTAAGATAGAAAAAAGTATGATGATTTTATTCTTAATTATAGAATATAAGTTTATAGCTTTCTCAAATTCAAGAGGTGCTTTTTATTCTATCTATGTAGTAGGGGTATTATTAATATTAGTATATTTGATTAATGTGTTATATAAAAAATCTTTTAAAAATGGTTTGAAGAAATTATTCTTATTAGTAGGTGGATTGTTGGTATTTTCTTTAGGTTTTAGTGTCGTTCAGAAAGCAGGATTTTATATTTCACAAAAAAGTGATTTAAAGAATTACGTATGGGTATATGAAAATAATAAAATGAGGTATGTTTCACTAGATAGTTACAATAATTTAAGTAATAATAAAATAGCAGATGAACGCAAGATAAAAAATAAAGTAGTTACAGATAAAGAAGATTCTACAGAAGAATTAGGTAATGGACGTTTGACTATTTGGAAAGATGCATTAACTTTGTACAAAAAGAATCCAATATTTGGAATTGGTCCTAGTATGCAAAAAGTTAATGCTGATAGGTATGAAGATATCAGTATTCCATCTATGCAAGAAGGCAGAGCGATGCATAATAGTTATATAAATATTTTATTAAGTTATGGTATTGTAGGATTTTTAATTATAATATTATGGCTATTCACAATTTTATGCAGATTATTTTTCAAGCAATATTTTATCGGGAAGTTTAATGCAGAGTACATTATATTTTACGGTATGTTAGTATTGTTAGGAACTTATATGTTCTTGGACGCTGCATTTATTAATATAACTTATCAGCAAATATTCTTTATGTTTTTTGTTGGATATTTGAGCTTTGAGTATAATAAATTATATGATAATAGGAATGAATAATAATGAGAACTAAAAAAGCTTTTTATAATATTTTAACAACATTAATATTACAAATAATAACTATTATATCTGGTTTTGTCGTCAATAAACTATTTGTACTGTACTATGGATCTAGCATAAATGGTATGGTAGGAGGAGTTAATCAGATAATATCTGCTTTAGTTCTTATTGAAGCGGGTGTAGGGGCTGCTGCAACTTTAGCTCTTTATGATCCGTTAAGAGAGAGTAATATTAATAAAATAAATAAAATTTTAGGAGCTACTAAAAGTTTTTATTATCGTTCAGGAATAATATATATATTAGTTATACTACTCTTAGTATGGATATATCCACAGTTTATATCGTCTCAAATAGACACTTATAGTGTAAGGTTAATTATAGTTATTTTATCTTTAGGTAGTATTATAGATTATTTCTTTTTTGGTAAATATAGAGTTTTATTAACTGCTGATCAGAAGTTATACGTTATAAATATTTACCAAGGAATTAGTATGTTATTAAGTATGGTTGCAAGCATATGGTTAATATACAATGGGTATAGCTACTTTATAGTAAAGTTTGTAGCAGCAGTAATGTTATTTATTAGATTTGTAGCTGTTAAATTATATATAAATAAAAATTATAATGTTGAGTTTTCTAAAGATTTTTCTGGTATAAATTTATCGCAACGCTGGGGAGCATTTGTTCATCAAATAGCTACAGTTGTAGTATTTAATACAGATGTAATAGTTATAACACTATTTGGAGGATCAACTTCATTATTACTAGCGGGTGTTTATGTAGTTTACAATATGATATATACAGCATTATCAAATCTGGTTGGATCTATAACTAATTCTCTTATACCTAGTTTTGGTGATTTATTATTAGAAAAAGATTATGTTAAATTATATAATATTTTTAGTAACTTCGAATTTTTAGTATTTTATATAATTTATTTTGTATATACTTGTTTTACCGTTTTACTAGGTCCTTTTGTTAATGTCTATATGCAAGGTGTAACAGATGCTAATTATAATGATGGGAATTTAGTTATTTTGTTTTCTTTAATGGCGGTATTACAATCCATAAGGATACCTAGCAATACTATGATAGGAGCCAGTGGACACTATAAAGAAACTCAGTGGAGAGCAGTTTTAGAAGCTATTATAAATATTGTTTTTTCTATAGTTTTAGCGGGTTACATAGGTATTTATGGAGTGTTGATAGGTACTATAATATCGTTTCTATATAGAAGCGTAGATATGATATTATATAATAATAAATATATTGTTAAGAATACTCTACAAAAAACAATAAAAAGAATTTTATTAAATACAGCTAGTATGATTTTTATAGTTTATATATTTAGTAAAATCAGTGTATCGGTATCTAGTTATTTTGACTGGATATTGTATGCTAGCTTGATATCTATAATTGTACTAGCTTACTATACATTATTAAATTACATTTTTGAAAAAAAAGAAATAATAAATATTTTCAATTTGGCTAAATCTATTATGCACAAAAAAAGGACGTGAAAACTTTGAAACAAGCTTATTTGATTATTGCACATAACAAGTTTGAACAACTAAAATATCTAATAGAATGTTTAGATAATATAAATAATGATATTTATATATTTGTAGATAAAAAAAGTAATATATCAGAAGATGTTAAGGGTAAAATAAAGAATACTCCAAAATTTTCTAATTTATATTTTACTAAAAGGATTCCAGTTTATTGGGGAACTCACTCACAAATTGATGCGGAGCTAATTTTGTTTGAAGAATCTTTTGAAAAAAATAAGTATAGCTATTACCATCTTCTATCAGGAGTAGATTTACCATTACAAAATAGTAAATATATATATAAGTTTTTTGATAATAACCCTAATAAAATATTTATTACAAATGTAGCGGATAATATTTATTATGAGAATAAAATTTATAGAAGAATTAAATATAAACATCTATTTCCTAATCTTAGTGAGAGAAGATTTAATAGCTCACTTTTACAATTTTTCATAAGAAAATATAGAAGATTAGAAGAAGTTATACAAAAAATATGTAATGTAGATTATAGAAAAAAGTATAATATTGGAAATGGATATGCATCTAATTGGCTGAGTCTAGATGAAGAAACTGTTGATTTGTTGGTAAAAGATATTTCAAATATAAAAAAAATATATAAGAATACTTTAATAACTGATGAACTGTTTATTCCTATATTTATAAAAAAACATAATTTAGAATACAAAATATACCATAAAGAGAAATGGAATGGATTTAAAGGAGAATTTCAAGGCAATTTAAGGTATATTAATTGGTGGGATGGTTCTCCGCATACTTGGACAGATTCTAAAGAAGATATTAATCAACTTGAATATGCTATAGAAACAGGGCATTTATTTTCAAGGAAATTTGATTTAGAGAAATATCCTAAATTAAAAGAATATATTGCTACAAAAATAAAATAAATATTATTAGGAGATTTTTATGTTAGTTTCAGTAATAGTGGGTTTGTTGAATGAAGAAAAATATCTACCAAAATTAATAGAAGATTTTAAAAGACAGACATATCCTAAAAGTAAGATAGAACTTATATTTATAGATGGTATGTCAACAGATGATAGTTGGCAAATATTAGAAAATTTTAAAAGCAGTAATTCAGATTTTTATAATATACTTTTATTAAAAAATCCTAAAAAAATATTATCTGCAGGAATGAATATTGGTATTAAAGAAGGTAATGGATACTGTTTTTTAAAAGTGGATTGTCATTCACACATAGCAGATACTTTCGTAGAAAATAATGTAAAAGTCATCGAAAGTGGAGAATATGTGTGTGGAGGACCTAGACCTAACATAATAGAAAATGATGATAATTTTTCAAAAACATTATTACTCGTTGAAGAAAATATGTTTGGTAGTGGAGTTGCTAATTATAGAAAAGAGAGTAAAGTTAGTTATGTAAATTCAGTGTTTCAAGGAATGTATAGAAGAGAAGTATTTGAAAATGTAGGGTTGTTAGATGAACTTGTAGGTCGTGTAGAAGATAATGAGCTTCATTATAGAATTAGAAAATACGGATATAAAATAAGATATAGCAATAGTATATATTCTGAACAATATACTAGACCTAATCTTAAAAGGATGCTTAAACAGAAATATAGTAATGGTTATTGGATAGGAAAAGTTAGTCATGTTTATCCTGCGTGTTTTTCTATATTTCACTATGTTCCATTTTTATTTGTTATAGCAATAGCTTTTTCTTTAATATTAAGTGTGTGGAATAGTATATTTTTAGTATTGTTGTTTAGTATTTACGGACTTTTGATATTTTTAGTTTCTTTATTAGCGATACGAAAAAATAAATTTAACATATACAATTTGCTAATGCCTTTTTTAATATTTTTTGTTCATATATCTTATGGAATTGGAACTTTCGTAGGCTTAATTAAGGGATTTAATTGGAAAAAATGGTATAAATCTAATAGAAATTTAGAATATTTATAATTGATTTAATTGACAGATTATTGTTTTTAAAAACTATAATCTGTTTTTGTTTTATACTAATAAAAATTAATGTTTTTAGTTAAAATTTACAAGTAAATTAGTTTTTTTATAAATGATTTAATAATTTTTTCCTTTTAAATATTGTGTATAATTTAATGTTATTGTATTTACTTTAATTAAAATTTTTTGTAAAGAAATTTTAATATAAATACAAAATACTTGTTATTAATATATACAAATGTATATGGTATAATCGTCCTGTGTTTATATTAAAAAATCAGGAGAAAAGTAATGAATAACAAGAAGTTAAAAAAAATGTTGTTGACTTTATCTGTGATGAGTGCTCCCGCAATTGTTGCAGAAGTTTTAGATGGTAATGTAGCAGAAGCAAATTATAAAAATGGCTTAGTACAAGAGAATGGCAAAACATACTTCTACAAAAACGGAACAAAGCAAACGGATGTATTAGAAACAATAAACGGCAAAAAATATTACTTCGAGCATAGAGATTGGGGAAGCAATATGGCAGTAAGCAAGTGGTCATATAGTGGACGCAATAAGATGTGGTATTATAGCGACGCAAATGGAGTAGTAACGAAATCAAACACCATTTCTCCGTATGCCAAAAATGGAAAAATAGAAGAGAACGGCAAAACATATTTCTACAAAAACGGAACAAAGCAAACAGACGTTTTGGAAACAATAAACGGCAAAAAATATTACTTCGAGCATAGAGATTGGGGAAGCAATATGGCAGTAAGCAAGTGGTCATATAGTGGACGCAATAAGATGTGGTATTATAGCGACGCAAATGGAGTAGTAATAAAAACAAGTACCATTTCTCCGTATGTCAAAAATGGAAAAATAGAAGAGAACGGCAAAACATATTTCTACAAAAACGGAACAAAGCAAACAGACGTTTTGGAAACAATAAACGGCAAAAAATATTACTTCGAGCATAGAGATTGGGGAAGCAATATGGCAGTAAGCAAGTGGTCATATAGTGGACGCAATAAGATGTGGTATTATAGCGACGCAAACGGAGTAGTAACGAAATCAAGCACCATTTCTCCGTATGCCAAAAATGGAAAAATAGAAGAGAATGGCAAAACATACTTCTACAAAAACGGAACAAAACAATCAGATGTATTAGAAACAATAAATGGAAAACAATATTACTTTGAGCCAGTAGGTTGGGGAAGTAATATGGCAATAAGTAAATGGTCAAGAAGTGAAAAAACAAATACTTGGTACTATAGTGATGCAAATGGAGTAGTAACAATAACGAGCAAAACATCTCCTTACACTCAACAAAAAAATGGACTAGTACAAGAAAATGGAAAAAAATATTTCTACAAAAATGGATTAAAGCAATCTGATGTGCTAGAAACAATAAATGGGAAACAATATTACTTTGAACCAGTAGGTTGGGGAAGTAATATGGCAATAAGTAAATGGTCAAGAAGTGAAAAGACAAATACTTGGTATTATAGTGATGCAAATGGAGTGGTAACAAGAACAAGTAAGATTTCTCCTTATGCTAATAATAGCAGTACAGAACAAAAAACAAATCAAAACAATAGTTCTAATGTTACTATAAAAACTTTCCAATATAAAAATTTGAAAACTACTACAAATTATACTGCAGAAGATCTTAATAATATTATACGCCAAACAGGTGGTGTAACTAGTAAATTATTAAATAAAGGAGCAACTTTTAAAGAAGCAGAAAGAAGATACGGAGTTAATGCACTTTATCTTTTATCTCACGCAGCTTTAGAGAGTAACTGGGGTAGAAGTCGTATAGCAATTGATAAAAATAATTTCTTTGGAATAGCTGCGTATGATAATAGCCCTTATGAATCAGCGACGAAGTTTGATAATGTTGATGCAGGTATTTTGGGGGCAGCAAGATGGATTAACAGTAGATATTTAGTAGGTAATGCATTCCCAGCAAGAGGAGCTTATTTAGGTAACAAGAGTGGTGGTATGAATGTATATTACGCAACTGATCCAGAGTGGGGATACAAAATTGCTAGAATAATGTACAGTATAAATGAAAAATCAGGACGTAAAGATAGATAAAACGTAATAAAGTAGTCAATATTTACTTGATAATTTTTAGAAAATATAATATAATATTAAGTAAATTTTAGTAAAGATACGACTTTTTAATTTTAATTTTTAGAGAGAAACTGGTTGGTGGAAAGTTTTAATTAAATTTTATAAGTTATCACTTTACGAAACAAAATAAATATAGTTAATGAGTGCTCTTGAATTGAGTTAATAGAGGTGGTACCGTGAAGTATATTCGCCCTCTAACTTGATTCAAGAGTTTTTATTTTGAAAGGAGAAAGAATGGTAGAATTAAAAGACACGCTATTAATGCCAAAAACACCCTTCCCTATGAGAGGGAATTTGCCAAACAAAGAACCCGAGTTTTTGAAACGCTGGGAAGAAATGGATTTGTATAGAAAAATTTTGAAAAAAAATGAAGGACGCCCTACTTATGTTTTACACGATGGACCTCCGTATGCCAATGGTAATATACATATGGGACATGCTCTTAATAAAATTTTAAAAGATTTTATAGTTAAGTACAAAAATATGAATGGTTATCTATCTAACTATGTACCAGGATGGGATACACACGGACTACCTATAGAGCAAGTTTTAGTTAATAATGGTGTTGATAGAAAATCAATGCCAGCTAGTAAATTTAGAAATAAGTGTAAAGACTACGCCTTAAAGCAAGTTGATAAGCAGCGCAAAGACTTCAAAAAATTAGGGGTTATAGGAGATTGGGAAAATCCTTATATAACATTAGATCCTAAGTTTGAAGCAGAACAAATTAGAGTTTTTGGAAAAATGGTTGATAAAGGTTATATTTATCGTGGATTAAAACCTATTTATTGGTCTCCATCATCAGAGTCTGCACTTGCTGAAGCAGAAATTGAATATCGTGATCACACATCACCTTCTATATTTGTTGCGTTTGAATTAATTAGTGACACAGAATTGTTAGAAAAAGGAACTAAGTTAGTAATTTGGACTACTACTCCTTGGACATTACCTGCCAACGTAGCAATAGCTGTAAATAAAGATTTCATTTATCAAGTTGTTTCTTACAACGGGGAGAACTATGTATTTGCCAAAGATTTAGTAGAAAAACTAACTGCTGATTTTGGTTGGGAAAATGTTACATTAGGTAAAGAATTAACAGGTTTACAATTAGAAAAATTAGTATGTAAACATCCGTTTATGGATAGAGAATCGCTAGTTGTCTTAGGAGATCATGTTAGTCTTGATGCAGGGACAGGATTAGTTCATACAGCACCTGGTCACGGGGTAGATGACTATGAGGTAGCACATTTACAATATAAATTACCTGTAATCTCGCCTGTAAATCATCAAGGTATTTTAACAGAAGAAGCAGGAGAATTTTCAGGGAAATTCGTATTTGATGCTAATAAGGATATTATTGCGCGTCTTAATGAATTAGGTGTACTTTTAAAACAAGAAAATATTGTTCACTCATATCCTCATGACTGGAGAACGAAAAAACCTATTATATTTAGGTCAACGCCACAATGGTTCTGTTCAGTGGAATCATTTAGAGGAGAGTTGTTAGAAGCTATTGATAGAACGAAGTTTTATAGTGAATGGGGTAAACCTAGACTTTACAATATGATTCGTGATCGTGGAGACTGGGTAATTAGTAGACAGCGTGTATGGGGAGTACCAATACCTGTATTTTATGCTGAAAATGGACAACCTATCCTAGATGCTAAATTAATAGAACACGTAGCTAAAATTTTTGAAGTAGAGGGATCTAATGCCTGGTTCTACAAAGAAGCTAATGAGTTATTACCGGAAGGCTATACGCATCCTGATAGTCCGAATAGTATATTCGTAAAAGAAATGGACATTATGGACGTTTGGTTTGATTCAGGAACATCTCATCAAGGATGCCTAGCTATTAGGGAAGATTTAACTTACCCAGCAGACTTGTATCTTGAGGGAAGTGATCAATATCGTGGATGGTTCAACTCATCATTAATTAATTCTGTTGCTGTATCAGGGGAAGCGCCTTATAAAGAATTAGTTTCAGCAGGATTCGTTATGGATGGAAATGGACATAAGATGAGTAAATCTCTAGGGAACATAATTTCACCTAATGACATAGGAAAACAAATGGGGGCAGAAATTATACGTTTATGGACATCAAGTGTAGATTATACTCAAGACGTACGTATATCTAATGAAATATTAAAACAAGTTACAGAAACATATAGAAAATTACGTAATACTTATAGATTTTTACTAGGAAATATATACAATGGAACTTTTGATCATAGAAAAGATTTATTAGCTTATGCTGAGCTAACAGAACTCGATAAATATATGCTAATTAAATTTGAGCAAGTAGTAGCAAAAATGCTAGGATACTATGAAAATTATCAATTTAATAACGTAATGAATGAACTTACGAACTTCTTTAATGTAGAGTTATCATCATTCTATCTAGACTACGGAAAAGATATTTTATATATTGAAGATGAAAGTTCTCACATTCGTCGCAGTATGTTGACAGTACTATACACTATTTTAGACAAAACTGTTAGATTAATTGCACCGATATTGTCATTTACAGCAGAAGAAATTTATGATAATATGCCTCATAAAGAAGATGAGTCTATTCATTTAACAGATTTCCCTAAAGTGAGTTTAATAGATGATAAACAATTAGAAGATAAATGGGATAAACTATTAGAAGTACGTGATGATGTCCTAAAAGCACTAGAAGAAAGTCGTAATGAAAAAGTTATCGGTAAGTCATTAGAAGCTAGTGTAGAAATTTATAGTAAAGACGAGAATTTAGTAGAATTATTAAAATCAGTTGATAATTTACATCAGTTATTTATTGTTAGTAAGGTAAATGTGAAAGAAAATATTGGTAAAGAATATGATTATACTACAATACTAGTAGATAAAGCTACTGGAGAACGTTGTGAAAGATGTTGGAATATTGTAGAATCTCTAGATGAAGATGGACTTTGTCCTCGTTGTGAAAAAATTTTGAAAAAATAAACTAATATTAACTTCATTTAAACAAAGTAGTATAGAATAAAGATATGTTAGTAATATCTACTAACATATGCTATAAAACTTAATAATTTTTTTCATAATAATAAAGCCTCCTAAAGCCATTTTAGGAGGCTCTCCTTTTTTATGTAAGCTGAGAACAATAAGCATAATATTAAAAATAAACAAATAGCTATTATATCTTTCATTAGTAATTGCTTGTTTGTTTGGAGAGAAATATTTGATAATTTTTATAAAATAGCAATATTCAATCTTGTATATTTGAGGGAAGTATAAGATTTAGTATAATTTTATATAATTATTTTTTGGATAATTGAATAGAAGATAATTTAAGAATATATTAGTAAAATAGATAGATTATGAGAGCTATAAGAGAATAGGGATTTTAGGGAAAATAAATAATGACTTTTAGCGTGGATTGATAATAAATAAAAAGTTTTTATTGTTAGATGCAGTAGCTTCTAGCTCAGATGTAGAAAATGTAGATGATGTTTAAATAATGAATACATTAATGTTTATAATGATAATAACCTGAAAAATAATAATTATAATAAAAAGGAGAAAGGCGTATCATCTTCTGATACGCCTAAATATTTATGAAAAAATTTAAATTAAATATGTTCGGTACACTGTAATTTTATACCATATTCTTTAATTTTACTTAAAAATTTAAATTAAAATTAATTTCTTTTTTATTTACAGACTTTAGATAGTTATTCGTTCTAGAAAATGGTCTACTTCCAAAGAATCCCCTATATGCAGATAGCGGACTAGGATGTGCAGATTCAATAATAAAATGTTTATTTCTATCTATTAGACTTTTTTTGCTACGAGCAAAACTACCCCATAAAATAAATACAACGTTATTGCAATTTTTAGAGATCTGTTTAATTATATAATCTGTAAAATCTTCCCAACCTATATTGCGGTGACTTGCAGGAGAATTTTTTTCTACAGTTAATACAGCGTTTAATAGAAATACTCCTTGGTTATGCCAAGGTGTTAGATTCCCTGACTTTGCAAAAGGTATTCCTAAGTCGTCTTCTAATTCTTTATAAATATTTATTAAACTTTTCGGTAGTGGAACTCCATCTTTTACCGAGAAACTAAGACCACAAGCTTGATTATCGTTGTGATAAGGGTCTTGTCCTAGTATTACTACCTTTATATCGTGTAAAGCTAGATCAAAAACTTTAAATACTTCATTTTTTGGTGGGAATATTACTTTATTTTGTCTAGATTCGTTAATTTTATCAACTATATTTGCCAAATGGTCTCTATTAGGATAGTTTTTAAAAATTTCTTTCCATGAATTATGCATAATTTTTCTCCGTCGTAATTTTAATTATATAAGTAGCATATCACATATTATAGTTAATATCTAGTATGGAAAGAATATGCAAAATGTGTCTAATAGAAAACTTTATATCTCCAATCGAAAAAAGTTGACTTTTAATAAAAATATTGTATACTAATACTTAGAGAAGATATAAAAATGCTAGCTAAAATATCTATCTCTTTAAAATATAATATAGAATTAAGGGGTACAATATGAAAAAAAATACTATGTATATGGGGGCTATAATGTCAACGTTGCTTATATCTAATCAGGCGTACGCAATGGACAATGGTGATGTTAACAAAATAAATGACTCACTTGCTGCTACTGAGGATAAAAATATAACAGAAGAAGTTAATTTAGATAAAGACTTAGCAACTATTGGCAGTAAAAACATAGAAGAGAATAATCAGTCTAAAGGGAAAACACTTGAAGAACTTATTGCAAATGAAGAGAGTCAAAGTGAAGAATTACCTAAGGAAGATGAAATAGAAGAAGGAAGTGTAAGACCTGTTAGAAACCCTAATATAACTCCTTATAAATCTTCAGTTCAATTAAGATTAGAATATGGTGATTATAAAGGAGAACATGAAAGTTTTAGAAATAGTTACGGAACAGGTACTATAATAGGAGATAATTATATTCTTACAGCTGGTCATGTAGTGGCAGCAGATGGAAGGGACAGTATTGCTACAGGGGGAAAGGTTGTATCAAGTGTAAAAGACAAAGATGGTAATTTTATTACATTTGAAGTAGAAAAGACAATTCCATTTCCTAAATGGCTAACAGCGGATAAGTTTAGTGAGAGATTTGACTACGATTTAGGTCTTGTGAAAGTTAAGCCAAATAGTGATGGCAAAACTATAGGTGAAGTGCTAGGAGTTATTAATGTAAATAAGAGTAATAAAAGTAGATTAGGAGAAAAAGCTGGATCTTCTGGTTATCCATATTATTATTATATGAAATATAAATTTTCTCAGTGGTATAATGTGGGAAAAATTATAGATGAAGATGAGTATATTTATGAAACTGATTATTACACTTCTGGAGGAGAATCGGGAAGCGGTTTGATTAATAGTGATAATGAGCTTGTGGGAGTTTTATCTAGAGGGAATCTAGATGTATCTAGATATATAAGGATGAGACCATTGTTTCTTGATTGGTTAAAAGATAACGGCGTATTCAATGCTGTAATACCAAATGAAAAAAAAGAACAAGATAATAAAGACAATGACAATTCACTTGAAGAAAAACAAGAAAAAAATAATAATGAAAAAAATAAAGAAAATGAGTTAGATACAAAAGAAGAAAAATTAGTGGAAAACTCTAATAAAATAGATGATTCAATAAATAAAAATAATTTGGTTACTCAAATTAAAAATGATAATAAATCTTCTGATACCGATAATACAAAACAGAAAAAAACTTTATCTAATACTGGACAAAGTAACAACTTAGCATATGGAACTATAGGTTTGGCTTTATTCGTAGTAGTTGGGTATTTATTAAGACGTGTGAAAAAATAAATATATACATAAAAAGTATTTAAAGTATTTGCTTTAAATACTTTTGTTTATACTCTCAAGAAAAATATTATAAACATAGCTGTTAATTATGATAATGTATTAATTAGATGTTGCAGAAAAATATATATTCAAAATATTTAGAAAATTCCACATAAAAGTATGGAATTTATGTTTATAATATTTTATAATTAAGAAAACAAATGAATATAGGAGGAACTATGAGCGAGTTAAAGTTAGTAGATAGAAAAGATGTGGAAGAAAAATATACATGGGATATTAGTTTAATTTATAAAGATAGCGAAGAATTTCGTAACGTTTTAGAACAACAAAAATTAAAATTAAAAAAATTTAAAGAAAGTTATGAGAATATTTCTTTTGATTTAGATACTTTTGACATAGCTATAAGAGAGTTTGAAGAAATAATTGAAGAATCTAACAAACTGAGTCATTATGCATTTTTACCTATGACTGTAGATAGATTTAATACAGTATCTATAGAGAATGAAAGTTTTTACAATACTTATAGAACTTTAGAAGCAGCTAATTTAAGTTTTTTCACAAGTAAATTATATACTTTAAGTGATAATTTCTTAGATGATTTTGTAGCTAACAAGCGATCTGATTTGAAGTATTACTTTGAAAAAGTAAAGAATAATAAAAAGCATATCTTATCAAAAGAAGCAGAATCTGTTTTAGCAACATTAGGTAGTTTACCAGATTTCTATAATCTGTATGAAATAACTAAGTTTGAAGATATGAATTTTGATAGCTTCGAAGTTGACGGAAAAACTAGAGAAAACAGCTATGTACTTTATGAAAATCTGTATGAAATGGATAGAAATAAAGATGTTCGTCGTAAAGCTGCAGAAAGTTTTTATAAAACTTTGAACAACTATAAAAACACTACTGCTAATGAATATATTTCACATATAAAAAAAGAAAAAGCAATTGCTACGATGCGAGGTTTTGATAGTGTTATAGATTATTTGCTTAATCAACAAGATGGTAATCGAGAATTATACGATAGACAAATAAAAACTTTAATGTCAGATTTAGCACCACATATTAGAAAATATATTAAATTATTATCTAGAGAACACAATATTTCTGATATGACATTTGCAGACTGCAAAATAGATCTTGATCCCGATTATGAAGTTGATATGTCAATTGATGAATCAAGAGAATATTTAAAAAAATCTTTGGCTGTTTTGGGTGAAGATTATCTGAAATTAATTGATGAAAGTTATGACAAGCGTTGGACAGATTTTCCTCAAAATAAAGGAAAATCTACAGGAGGATTTTGTGCTACGGTTCCTAATATAGCTAGTTATATTTTGTTATCTTGGACAGGGAAAATGAATGAAGTTTTTGTTTTAGCTCATGAAATAGGACACGCTTATCATTTTATGAGTACAGGTAAGCATCAAACTATGTTAAATTTTGATTGTCCATTATATTTTGTAGAAGCACCTTCTACTTGTAATGAAGTTATAGTTTCAAATTACTTATTAAGTTCTAGCCAAGATGCTAGGTTTAAACGTTGGGTAATAAGTAATATGATAAGTAGAACATATTTTCATAATATGGTAACTCATTATCTTGAAGCAGTTTATCAAGATAGAGTGTATAAAAAAGTGGATAATGATGAGTTTTTAAATGCAGATGTTTTATCACAAATTAAAAAAGATGTTTTGACAGAATTTTTTGGAGATAGTTTAGAAATAAATGATGGAGCAGGGTTAACTTGGATGCGTCAACCACATTATTATATGGGGTTATATCCATATACTTATTCTGCTGGACTTACGATAGGTACTGCAGTAGCTAATAAAATTGATAAAGATAATTCATTAGCAAGTAAGTGGCTTTATACTTTATCAAAAGGAAGTAGTATGTCAGCTTTAGAATTGGCTAAATTAGGAGGTTGTGATGTTTCAACAGAAGAACCTCTAAAAGAAGCTATATCTTATGTAGGATATTTGGTAGACGAACTTTATAGACTTACGGACGAAATTAAAGAAGGTACGAAATAACAGAGTTATTTATATCGTTATATAAAAATATTAAAATTAGTTTTAACTATTTTATGAAATAATTAAAGTCAGTATTAAGATGAAAATACTGGCTTTAATTTTGAAAAAATAATTAATTATTTTTTGTTGTTATATAAAAATTGGTTTAATCTATCTATATATTGTATTTCTATTACAAAAATAATTTATAAGTTTTGGTTGGATCAGAATCAATTTTATTAACTTATACTTATCTTGAATAGTTATTTTGTAGAAATTTGCGACAATTTTTACTTTGTTATAAAATAGTTGTAAAGATTATTTACTTTAAGGAGATTGTAGAATGAAAGTAGCTGTAGTAGGTAGTGGAATAGTAGGCGCAACATGTGCTTATTATTTATCAAAAGAAAATGTTGAGCTTACTGTTTTTGATTATGGAGTAGGTCAGGCGACAAAAGCCTCTGCTGGAATAATTAGTCCGTGGTTTTCTAAAAGAAGAAATAAACCTTGGTATAAAATGGCAAGATTAGGTGCAGATTTTTATTTGAAGCTAGTAGAAGATTTGCAAAAAGATGGATTCTCAACAGATTTCTACAAACAAAGCGGTGTATATTTACTGAGAAAAGATGATTCTAAATTAGAAGAGTTGCTAGAAATAGCAGAAAATAGAAAAGAATTATCGCCTATGATAGGAGATTTAAAAATTATTTCTTTGGAAGAAGCTAAATTAAGTATTCCTAACTTCAATAACAATGGTAGAGTTTTATTTGCTAGTGGTGGTGCTAGAATTGAAGGAGAAAGATTTGTAAATTCACTTTTGAATGCTTCAAAAGCACGAGTTATACGAGAAAAGGTAGCAATAGAATTAGAAAATGATAAATATAAAATAAAAGGAGAAACTTTTGATAAAGTTATTATAGCAGTAGGAGCTTGGGCAAAAGATATTTTGGCTCCCTTAGGATATGCAGTAGATGTTAGACCGCAAAAGGGACAGCTTAGAGATTACAGAATAACGGATAAAAATAGTGGTAATTATCCTGTGATAATGCCTGAGGGCGAACTAGATATAATTCCCTTTGAAGATGGTATAATAAGTGTAGGGGCTACTCACGAAAATAATATGGGATTTGATTTGACTATTGATAAAGCTAAGTTAGATGATTTTGGTTTAGAAGCACAGTCATTTTTACAAAGTCTAAGTGCTGCAGCTATAATAAATGAGCGTGTAGGTATAAGAGCATATACTAGTGATTTTTCTCCTTTTTATGGAGAGATTTTAAATAGTAACGGTTTATATGTTGCAAGTGGCTTGGGATCTTCAGGATTAACTACAGGACCGTTGATAGGTTATGAATTAGTTAATATAGTTATGAATAAGAAAACAATTTTAAATGTAGATGATTATCCAGTAAGTCGTTATATTAAAAAATTATAAAATAATTGTAGCTTAGATGATTAAGTAATCTTTATCATTTAGGCTTTTTTAAATAAAATTATATATTAGATGAATTTTAACTATGTATAAAAGTGTGATATAATGTATGGAAATAATTTTATGGAGGATTTTTTGTGAATTATTTAACTACGCAAGAAGTAGAGAACTCAAAAAAGAATATTAGTATTATTAAGCCTTATAAAACAACAAAAGAGATAATATTTTCTAATGTTTTTACGTATTTTAATGGTATGATTTTGATACTTGCTATTTTTGTAGCAACGACGTTTAGATTTGAAAATTTGTTGTTTGTTTTTGTTATTTTTATTAATACGGTAATAGGTATTTATCAAGAAGTTAAATCAAAGAATGCTTTAGAAGAACTAAGTTTACTTAGTAAAAGTAAATATAAGGTTAGTAGAGATAAAAAAATTGTAGAGGTTGATAGTGAAGAAATTGTTTTAGGAGAATTTTTGCATCTTAATCTCGGAGATCAAATTCCTTGTGATGGTATTCTTATTTCTGGAGAAATAGAAGTAGATGAATCTTTGTTAACTGGAGAAAGTGATAATATTTATAAGCAAGCTAATGATAAAGTTATGAGTGGTAGTAATGTTGTTAGTGGGAGTTGTGTAATAAAAACAACGGCAGTAGGAGAGGATAGTTATATAAATCGTCTTGCTCAAAGCACTAAACAATTCAAAAAATATCCGTCTAAACTTAGAGATTATTTAGATACTATTTTAAAAGTAATTTCTGTGTTGTTGTTACCAATTGCACTAATGCTATATTATAGAGGAAGTTCTAATGGTGAGAATTATGTAGAGATTGTCTTAAAAAGTGCGGGTGCTTTAGTAGGTATGATTCCAGAAGGATTAATTTTGTTGGTTAGTGTTTCTTTGGCGGTATCAGCTTATAAGTTAGCGAAAAAAAAAGTTTTAGTTCAGGAGTTATATTGTGTAGAAACACTGGCTAGAGTAGATGTTTTATGTTTTGATAAAACAGGAACTATAACTACTGGTAATATGAAAGTTGTATCTATTGATGACAAAGTAAAGAATGTACTGTCGAATTATTTAAGTTATTTTAACGATGAGAATAACACTTCAAGAGCGTTAAAGGAGTATTTAACATCGACTAAAGATTGGAACGTTATAAAGACAAAGCCATTTTCAAGCAAAGATAAATATTCATATGTTCAAGTAGAGAACGAGGGAACGTACTTTTTTGGAGCTTATGAGTTTTTAGGGTTAAAAGAAAATATGTCTGAAGAATATGAAAGTTATAAAGAAGAAGGATATAGAATTTTAAGCTTAGTAAAAACTACTGGATTTGTAGAAACACCTATGAATACAGAATTAGTTGGTCATGTAATTTTAGAAGATGAAATAAAAGAAAATACTAAAGAAACTTTTGAATATTTTAATAGTCAAGGAGTAGATATAAAAATAATTAGTGGTGATAATCATAAAGCTGTTCTAGGTGTTGCCCAAAAGGCAGGATTTAAATCTTATGCACAAGCTGTAGATATGACAAAAGTTTCTGATGAAGGTTTTGAAAGAGTAGTATTAGAAAATGATATTTTTGGTCGAGTAACACCAGCACAAAAAGAAAGAATGGTCGAAGTACTACAAAAATATAAGAAGACAGTTGCTATGAGTGGTGATGGGGTAAACGATGTTCTAGCTTTAAAGAAAGCAGATATAAGTTTTGCTATGAACGGAGCTACTAGTGCAGCTAAGAGTGTTTCTAATATAGTATTTTTAACTGATGATTTTGGAGTATTTTATAATATTTTAATGGAAGGGCGTAGAGTTATAAATAATATTCAAGAAGTTGCTTCGTTATTTTTGACGAAGACATTCTTTTCAATTACTTTTGCTATATTAACAGTTTTGATAGGTCTTAGATTTCCATTTATCCCTATACAATTTACTATTATTTCGGCTATAACTATAGGAATACCTTCATTCTTCTTGACTTTTGAAGAGAATAAAGAGAAAGTTAGAAATAACTTTATGGTAGATGTATTAACTAATGCTTTTATTGGTGGAAGTATTTTAGTTAGTGCGATAGTAGCTGTGAATATTGCTAAACTAGATGCTACTCAAGCAAGTTTAATTTGTTTCATTTTAGCTTTAATAAATGGATTATTAATGGTTTATAAAGTTAGTATGCCATTAAATAAGTACAAATTGTTACTATTAATACTTCTTATTGTAGGAGCTATTATAGGCATAATAATAAATATTGTGTTCTTGAATAATGGGTTTATGAATTTTTCTAAATATTCTCTTATATTTTTACTAATAACTACTTTTATTGCTTGTGTAATTCATTTAATATCCATTAAAAT
>NZ_JACBYC010000123.1 GCF_013415425.1 Gemella sp. GH3
ATAAATATTATGTATTAGAACAAATATATTTATGTTATAATAAAAATAAAGGGTTTGTTTATAGTTATGGATAATACAAGTTTATTAAATTTATTTAGTATAAAAGATAAAAGAATAGTGATAAAAGATGTATCTAAGATTAAAGAGAGTAATAAGAGTATTAATATAATATATGCAGATTTGTTATACATTCCTAAATGTTGTTATAAATGTAAAAGTACAGCTTTAAAAAGTCATGGGATTGATACAATCAAAGTACAATTATCTAATATATCAAATACTAAAGCTATTATGTATTTGAATAAAAGGAGATGTAAGTGTAATAGTTGTAATACCGTATTTTCGGTTAATTGTAAAGATGTAAAAAAACATTCGAGAAAATCAAAACAAGTAATCACAGCAATTACTCACGATTTAATTACTACAACTAATTCTATGACTGAAATAGCTAAAAGATATAATGTGTCTATATCTACAGTAAAAAGAGTTTTGGAAATAAATAAAAAAACTATAAAAGTAAATAAACAAATATTACCTAAGGTTTTATGTATTGATGAAAATGCAGGTATTAAAACATATAAGGGTAAGTATAATTGTGTCATACAAAACGGAGAAACTGGAACGATTAAGGATTATATTTTTACAAGAAGAAAAAATGACTTGATCAAGTACTTTAAGACATACACATTTCAAGCAAGAAATGATGTTCAATTCTTTGTAACGGATATGTGGGATAGTTATATTGATATAGCAAAAAAATATTTTAAAAATTCTATAATAGTATTAGATAGATTTCATATAATTGCTTTAGCTTATAGACTAATAACAGATTTAAGAGTTAATCTTATGAATAGTTACAGAAAAGATAGTTTAGAATATCGAGTTTTAAAGAAGTTTAATAAGAAATTAGTTAAGAAATATAAAAACTTATCTACAGAATATGTGAGTTATAAGTATTATCCTATGTTTCATAATGAATTTGATATACTTAATTTTATGTTAAATTTAGATGAAGATTTAAAAAAAGCATATTACATTTTACAAGATTTATATTTTTCTATAGATAGTAAAGACATATCTTATTTTAGAAATCTACTGAAAGAAAATGATTATAAAAATATAAAAAATGAAAAGTTGAAAAGATGTGTTAAAACATTAAATAAATATAGAAGTTATATTGAAAATTCTATTATATATAAATATTCAAATGGAAAGCTAGAGGCAGCTAATAGAATAATTAAATTATTAAAGCGTAATGCTTGTGGATATAGGAATTTTGAGAATTTTAGAACAAGAATATTATTGATATTTAATTATATAGCTAAAAGTAAACAGCTAGAATGATTAGTTATTAATTAAATATAGACTTAGGCTTACTAATTAAAAAATATTCAACCAGTAATTAAAATATTTTTAATGATTTCAAAAAAAAATGAAAATAGTAAGCCTATTTAGTCGTGTATTTTAACATCAAAAAACTATAAATTGATGTAAAAGTCTCTATATGAATAATTGTATTTATTAAAAAAACAAATAAATTATATTTGAAATTTTTTAAAAAAATTATTCTACACCTATTGACAAATACTCTATTTATTATAAACAATTTTCTATAAAATAATTATTAATTAGTTGTTATAGTATTAAAAAATAAAGAATCTGAGAATAACAAAATTATTCTCAGATTTTTTTATTATATAACTTTATACAATTCAATAAGTTCTTCTATTAGAAGTTTAATTGTTTCTGTCGACATTAATTGGTCTTCAGCATGAATTAGTAATAAATCTAAATTTATATCTTCTTTATTTGCCATTTTAGTTATTAAATCAGCATGAATTTTATGAGCGTTTATAAATAAATTATCGCCCTCTTTGATTAATTCATTTGCTTTTTCAAAGTTTTTATTTTTAGCTTCTTTTAAAGCTTCCATATACTTAGATTTAGCTATTCCTGCGTTAGATATTATATT
Source organism: Gemella sp. GH3 (assembly GCF_013415425.1). Classification (GTDB taxonomy): domain Bacteria; phylum Bacillota; class Bacilli; order Staphylococcales; family Gemellaceae; genus Gemelliphila. The sequence continues at coordinate 1,973 of NZ_JACBYC010000123.1, forward strand.
GAAACTTACTTTTTGATTATTTTTCATTTATTCTGTCTAAAATAGTGCTTAGTATAGCATATCCATCTACGTTAGCATAATCATTAGCATTAATGATTTCTACATTATCTTTTTTAGTTATTGATTTTATTTCTTCTAACTTATGTGCTACTTGAGGAGCTAGTAAAACTAAATCAATATTTTCTACTTTATTTTTACAATCTAATATTGGCGTTGAACTAATGTCTAATTGTATATTTTTTTCTTTTATTGCTTCTTTTATATGTTTTACAAGAAGACTGTTAGAAATTCCAGCATTACATATTAAAATTACTTTTTTCATAGTATTACCTCACATTTATATTATTATTTTGCAAGACCTATTGGAGAGAATAATAGATAAGTAGCGACAACTGTAATTACAACTATTGCACCTACAATATATCTATGTTTCCATGGTGTTAAGTCTAGACCACTATTGTATTCATTAAAGTCGAAATGCTCAGTTTTTCCGTATTTACTAAATATCATAAGAATTAGTAGATCTAAGAAGAATAATACACTAAGAACGTATAAGAAATGGATATCTGTTAAGTATATTTTTGATAGCCCGTATAGTAAGATATGAACGAAGAATGTCCATTTAGCACCTGCTGCAGATACTCTTTTTGCAAAGAATCCAGCTAGAACTAATACTAATAGAGGCATATTGTAAACACCATTAAATTCTTGAACTACAGCATATAATCCTTGAGGGAATAATGCTATAAAAGGAGCTATTATTGTTGTAAGAACTCCTATAGCGATTGTTACTAATCTACCGATACGAGTAATTTGTTTAGTATCTTTATTTTTACCGAATAAAGGTTTGTATATATCTAGTGTAAATAATGTAACTGTACTACTTAGAGAACCTACAAATGAACTTAGGATAGCACCGAATATTACAGCCCCAAAGATACCAAATGCCCATTCAGGTAAAATATTTACTATTAAAGTAGGGTAAGCATCATCAGGATTAGTAACTTTATCTCCAACCATATTGAAAGCTAATATTCCAGGGAAAACTAGGAATAATGCACCGAATATTTTGAAGAAACCTACAGTAAGTGCTCCTTTTTGTGCTTCTTTTAAATCTTTAGCAGCTAATGCTTTTTGTACTATCATTTGGTTAGTACACCAGAAGAATAAGTTATTGAATAACATACCGAAGAATAATGTAGGCCAAGGAACTATTTCTGAATCTATAGCACCTATAGAATTAAGTTTTTCAGGACTATGCTCTACGATATAGTCAAGACCTGAGAAGAAATTACCATTCCCAAGAGTAATTAACCCGATAACAGGAATAGCTAAACCACCTACGATTAAACCTACACCGTATATAGTATCACTATATGCTCCTAAAGACATACCTCCAAGAATTAAGTATATTATACCTACAGTTCCTATAAATAAAGATATTAATACTACAGCTGCAGAACTAGATATTCCTAATAAATGGTCTACTCTAAAAATTTTGTTAAATACAAGAGCTCCAGAGTATAGAACAACAGGTAAAAATGAAGTTATGTAAGTAAACATAAATAAAATAGAAACAAGACGTTTAGTAAAAGTATCATATCTTACTTCTATAAAATCGGAAATAGTGTTTATTCCATACTTGAAATATCTAGGTAAAAATACTAGAGCTAGTATAACAAGTGTTATAGCTGCTGTAACTTCCCAAGCCATAACCTCCATACCGACTTTAAAAGATTGACCATTTTGTCCTACTATTTGTTCAGTAGAAAGGTTGGTCATTATTATTGTAGAAGCAATAGCAAAACCTGTCAAGCTACGACCACCAAGGAAATAACCTTCTTCGTTCGAGCTATCCACACTGCTAGTACTCTTTTTATAAGCGTAAAACGCTACTAATATTATAATAATTAAAAAAGAAATTACTGAGAAAACTCCCATAAATATATCCTCCTATAAAATATAAAAAGTAAATTGAAAAATTAAATTTATAAATGATAAAAAATAATCAAAATATCATCAAAATATAATCTTTTTATACTTATATAATAAATTAAAAAAACAACATTGTCAACGTTTGCAACTTAAAAAGTTATAATTTGAAATGTTGAAATAATGTGTTATAACAACATTTAGCGATAAAAACAACGTTTTCGGATAGTTATAGAAAAATAAAAAATATACTGTTGACAACGTTTTATTTTGAATGTATAATTTTTATTAGATAATCAAAACTATATCAAAATATACCAAAAAACAAAATATACATAAAAAAAGGAGATATAAAGATGGCTTACGAAGTAAATAATATTAAATATGGGATAGCTCCTATAGGTTGGAGAAATGATGATATACCTGAAATAGGAAAAGAGAATACTTACAAGCAAATTTTAAGTGAAGCAAAAATTGCTGGATTTGAGGGTACAGAAATAGGTGGTTGTTATCCTAATTGTCCAGATGAATTAAATAAAGAATTAGCTTTAAGAAATATGAAGATAGCAGCACAATGGTTTAGTGGGTATATTTTAAGAGATGGTGTAGAAAAAGTTAAGGAAGATTTTATTAAACATTGTGACTTTTTAAATAAAGTAGGAGCAGATGTAGCCGTATATTCTGAGCAAAGCGCAAGTATTCAAGGATTAACAGATGTTTGTGTTTATACAGAAAAACCAATTTATAATGATGAAGAGTTCAAACAATTAGCAGAAGGACTTAATGAATTAGGGGAAATTGCTAATAGTTTCAATTTAAAACTTTGTTATCATCACCACATGGGAACTGGTATTCAAACGTTAGAAGAAACTAGAAAGTTGATGAATTTAACTGATAGTAGTAAAGTTTATTTATTGTACGATACAGGTCATATTTTTGTTTCTGATAGAGAATATATGCCATTATTAAAAGAATTTAAAGATAGAATAGGTCACGTTCATTTCAAAGATGTACGTATAGAAAAATTAGATGAAGCAGTAAGCAAAGATATGAGTTTCTTAAATTCGTTTTTACACGGTATCTTTACTGTGCCAGGAGACGGATGTATAGATTATAAAGAAGTTTATGATTTCTTATTGAGTATTGAGTATAAAGGGTGGATAGTAGTAGAAGCAGAGCAAGATCCAAAAATAGCAAACCCACTAGAATATGCCATTAAAGGATACAATTATATGCAAACACTTAGAAAATATATTTAAAAAGGAGTATATCAATGATTAGAGTAGGAATAGTAGGTTTAGGTAAAATAGGGGAAGATCATCTAAATAGAATACAAAATAGAATATCTGGTATGGAAGTTACAGGACTGTATGATATTTTAGAAAATAGAGGAAAAGATTTAATTGAACAATATAATTTAAATGCTAAAAGTTTTTCTTCTTATCAAGATTTAGTAAATGATGAAAATATAGATTTAGTAGTAGTTACAGCTATAAATCAATTACACGCAGAAGTAGCAATAGCAGCATTAAATGCAGGTAAGTATGTTTTTGTAGAAAAACCTTTGGCCATGACTGCAGAAGAATGTTTAGCAGTTATGAAGGCAGAAGAAAAAACAGGAAAACGTATGTTACAAGTAGGATTTATGAGAAGGTATGATCCAGGATATAAAAAACTTAAAGAATATATAGATTCTGGAGAAATAGGTCAACCTTTAATGTTACATTGTAGACATTACAATACATACTTATCTCAACCTAAAAATTATGTTAGCTCACAAGCAATAGTAGAAACATTTATTCACGAAATAGAAATAGTACACTGGCTTCTAGGAGAAGAATACAAAACAGCAAAAGTTTATTTCCCTAAAAAAGCAGAAGTTACTTCTCAATATGATACACCGTTACAAGATCCACAATTAATAGTACTTGAAACAGAATCAGGAGTAAATATAGTAACAGAAGTGTTTGTAAATGCTTATGGCTATGATATATCTTGTGATATAGTTGGAGAGAAAGGTATGGTGCAGTTGCCAGATGTTCCTAGTGTAATTCTTAGCAAAGGAGCTAAAAGAAGTACTGATATTTTAACTGATTGGAAAGAACGATTTATCGCTGCTTATGATGTAGAATTCCAAGATATTGCAGATAGGTTAAATTCAGGAAGAGAATTATCAGGACCTAGCTCTTGGGATGGTTATATTTCAGCAGTAACTTCTGATGCTTGTATAAAATCTCAAGAAACAGGACAAACAGAAGATGTAAAATTAATAGAAAAGCCAGAATTTTATAAAAATTTTAAATAGAGGTATATTATTATGAGAGCAGGTATAGTAGGTTTAGGGAGAATGGGAAGAACACATGCAGAAAATATTGTGAACAACATACCTAGCATAAAATTAGTAGCGGCGTGTAGTATATTTGAAGAAGAATTAATATATGCCAAAGAAAATTTATTAGTAGAAGAAACATATACGGACTTTGAAAGTATGATAGATAATGCTAATTTAGACTTAGTTCTTGTTGTAGCGGGTGCTGAGGTTAGACCAAGTATGGTAAAATATGCCATAGAAAAAGGTGTCCATACATTTGCTGAAAAACCTCTAGGACTTACTATTTCAGAAATAGAGGAAGTAGTAGAAGTAATAGAGAAAAATAAGGATAAAACTAAATTCCAATTAGGATTTATGAGAAGATTTGATGAAGATTATCTTTATGCTAAAGAAATCATTGATAATGGTGATATAGGAGAAATAACTTATATAAGAGCGTACGGGATAGATCCTTCTAGTGGTTTAGACACATTTGTTAAATTTGCTAAAAATAGCAATAGCGGTGGATTATATCACGATATGTCTATTCACGATATAGATGTAATAAGATGGTTAACAGGAAGAGAATTTAAACGTGTATGGGCTACGGGTGCAAACTTTGCAAGACCAGAATTAGACAATGTTGGCGAATTAGAGACAGGAATAGCCCAAGCTCAATTAGATAACGGTATAATGGTTCACCTTGTTGCAGGAAGAAATGCTCCACACGGTTATCAAGTAGAAACAGAAATAATGGGTACGAAAGGTTGGCTAAGAATAGCACCAGTGCCAGAAAAAAATATGGTAACTATATTTGATAATAATGGTGTAAAAAGACATTGTAGTGCTAGTTTTCCAGAAAGATTTAAACAAGCATTCATTAATGAGTTAAGTCATTTTGTAAAATGTATAAAAGAAAATAAAGAGCCTAAAGTAACAGCTTATGACGGTTTAATTGCAACTAAAGTGGCACTAACATGTAAAAAATCATTAGAAGAAAATAAAATAATAGAAATATAAAATATTTAACTGTAAATTTTAAGAGTGAGTTTTAGAATTTTTAATTATATACTCACTCTTAATTTATTAGCTGTACGATTTATTCGAAAATTATTTGAAAGAATTTTTATAAAGTGTTATAATGCCTTAGAGCAAAAATAAAAAATAAGTGAGGTGAGATGTTGATGAAATCAAAAAGAATAGATGAAATGGAAGAATATATACATATCAATAAAAAGGTCTCTCTAAGTGAGCTAGAGGATAAATTTCAAGTTTCTATGAATACCATTAGAAGAGATATTAAAGTTTTACTTGAAAAAGATGTAATAACTAAAGTTTACGGAGGAGTGGAGTCGAAAAAAGATATTTATTTAAATAAAGACGATGTATTAATTGATATAGAAACTAGAAATACTATAAATAAAGAAGAAAAAGTTAGTATAGCCAAAGAAGCGGCCAGATATATCAATAATGGCGATACAATATACATTGATTCTGGAACTACTACTAGTGCTATCTTAAATTATTTGGACAGAGATATAAGTTTGACAATAGTGACAAACAGCGTTTCTGTTTTGAATAAAGCTATAAAATTTCCTAATGTAGAAATAATAATATCAGGAAATGCTTATAGAAAGAGAACAAATTCTTTTGTTAAAATAGGAAATTATTCTATTTTAGATAGGGTAAATGTAGTAAAAGCATTTATGGCGGCTACTAGTGTTTCTGTAGCAAATGGAGCTATGAATGCTACTTTAGAAGAATATGAACTAAAAAGTAAAATTATAACTAAAGCTAGAGAGAAGTATTTATTAGTAGATAGTACTAAGTTTAATAAAACAGGTTTTATAACTTTTGCGGTACTAACTGATTTTAAGATGATTATAACGGATAAGCTAGTTGACGGTGATTTCAAAAAATTTCTAGCTTTGAAGAATATTGATTTAATAGAAACAAAAAACTAAAATATAAAGTATTATAATGTCTGTATGATTTTATAATACTTTTTTATTTTGAGAAAATTTATATAATAATCAAAGATAATTCTGAAAGGCTTGTCAATATAAAAAATATATGATAAAATATTATTAAAAGATGAGTATGTTTTTATAAAGTTTTGATTAATTTTTCAGGAGGTAATATTTTGAATACTATAAAATTAACAACAGCACAAGCACTTATAAGATTTCTAGATAATCAATATATAAATATAGATGGTGAAGAAATTAAATTTGTTGAAGGTATATTTAATATATTTGGTCATGGTAATGTTTTGGGTATAGGACAGGCGTTACAAGATGAACAACATAGCTTAAAAGTTTATCAAGGAAAAAATGAGCAAGGTATGGCACTAGCGGCTATAGGTTTTGCTAAACAAAGAAAAAGAAAACAAATTTTTGCATGTACTAGCTCTGTAGGACCTGGAGCGGCTAATTTTGTTACAGCAGCAGGAGTTGCGATATCAAATAATATTCCAGTTTTATTATTACCTGGAGAAACTTTTGCTACAAGACAACCTGATCCAGTATTACAGCAATTTGAAAGAGAAGATGATTTAACATTAACTACTAATGATACATTAAGAGCAGTATCAAAATTCTGGGATAGAATAACTAGACCTGAGCAAATTATGAGTAGCTTGCTTAGAGCGTTTGAAATTTTAACTAATCCTGCAACTACAGGACCTGTAACTATTTGTCTATCACAAGATGTCGAAGGAGAAAGTTACGACTATCCAGAAGAATTTTTTGTTAAAAGAATACACTATGTAGATAGAAGAAAGCCTAGCATAAGAGAAGTTAAACATTCTATAGATGTTATTAAAGATGCTAAACTACCTGTAATTTTGGTGGGAGGGGGAGCAAAATATTCTGAAGCAACAGAGCAATTAATTGCTGTATCTAAAAAATACAATATACCTTTAGTAGAAACTCACGCAGGAAAATCTACAATATTGTACAATTTTGAAAATTATTTAGGTGGTAATGGAATCTTAGGTACTTCTTGTGCGAATGAAGTTGTACAAAGTGCTGATTTGATTATAGGTTTGGGAACTAGATATACAGATTTCACCACTTGTTCAAAAACACAATTTAAAAATGCTAAAAAATTTATTAATGTGAATTTAAGTAGAATGCAAAGTTATAAATTTGATGGAGTTAGTATAGTAGCAGATATTAAAGAATATTTAACAGAGTTATTAGCTAACCTAGAAAATTATACGACAGAATATTCGGATAATTATTTTGAAGAAATAAAAGAAAAATGGAATGTAGAGCGAGAAAGACTAGCTAGTATTTCATTTAACAGAGAAAACTTTACACCAGAAATAGAAGGTCATTTTGATCAAAATATTTTAAATGAATATGCTGATGATTTAAATACAAACTTACCTCAAAGTAATGTTATAGTAGCACTTAATGATCTTATAGATAAAGATTCTATAATGGTTGCAGCGGCTGGTTCTATTCCAGGAGATGTACAAAAATTGTGGAATAGTTATAGTTATAATTCATACAATTTAGAGTATGGTTATTCTTGTATGGGATATGAAGTTAATGGAGCTTTAGGGGCCAAAATAGCAGAACCTAATAGAGAAGTTTATGCATTGCTAGGTGATGGAAGTTTCAATATGTTACATTCTGAACTATTGACATCTCTGCAATATGGATACAAAGTCAATGTAGTTTTACTAGATAATTCAGGATTTGGATGTATAAATAATTTACAAATGGGCAACGGAAGTGACTCATATTTCTGTGAATTTAGAGATAAGAATAATCAAATAATGAATGTAGACTATGCCAAAGTAGCAGAAGGATACGGAGCAGAAGTATACAGAGTAACTAATTTGGTAGAATTAAAAGATGCAATAGAACAAAGTAAAAAATCTGAAAAATCTACACTTATAGATATTAAGGTTTTACCCAAAACTATGACAAGAGGTTATGATTCTTGGTGGAATATAGGTGTATCTAGTATATCTAATAAACAGGAAGTTTTAGATGCCTATAACGATAAAGAGAATAAACTAAAAGAAGCTAGAAAATATTAGGAGCAGAATTATGAGTAATTATTTAGAACTAGAAAAAAATAGAGAATTAGACGTTATTTGTTTTGGTAGAGTTACGATAGATTTAAATCCTAACGAAATTAATAGAACACTTGATAAAACAAAGTCTTTCAATATGTATTTAGGAGGGTCACCAGCTAATTTATCGATAGGGCTATCAAGATTAGGAAACAATGTAGGATTTATAGGGAAAGTTTCTGATGATCAATTTGGAACGTTTGTTATAGACAAATTAAACTCTGAAAATGTTGATACTAGTAATATTGTTCGTGCAAAAGGCAAAGAAAAATTAGGATTAACATTTACAGAAATGAAATCAGAAACAGAATCAAGTATTTTAATGTATAGAAATGAAGCAGCAGATTTAAAATTATCAGTAGAAGATGTTAACGAAGAGTACATAAAAAAATCTAAAATATTGCTTATTTCTGGAACTTCTTTGGCAGAGAGTCCATCAAGAGAAGCAGCGCTAAAAGCTATGATATTAGCTAGAAAAAATAATGTGAAAATTGTTTTTGATGTAGACTATAGAGAATATAATTGGAAAAATAAAGATGAAATAAGTATTTACTACAGTACAGTAGCAAAAAATTCGGACATTATAATAGGTTCAAGAGAAGAATTAGAACTAACTGGAGAATTGTTAGGACATAGTCTTCTACAAGATGAGCAAATAGCAGAATATTGGATACAAGAAGGTTCTGCAAAAATAGTAGTAATAAAACACGGTAAAAAAGGATCATCAGCTTTTGATAATGAAGGATCAACTTATAATGTTCCGTCTTATCCTGCAAAAGTATTGAAATCATTTGGAGGAGGAGATGCTCACGGATCAGCCTTTATTACTTGCTTATTAAAAGGATATTCATTAGAAAAAGCACTTCATTTTGCTAGTGCATCGGCGTCAATAAATATAGGAAGTCACTCTTGTTCAGAAAATTTACCAACTTTTGAAGAGATAGAGCAAGCTGTGAAAAATGCTAATATATATAACAAATAAAAGGAGATTATAATATTATGGTTAAGGTTTTAAGAAATTATATTAACGGTGAGTGGGTAGAAAGTACAAGTGGAGAATTTTTGGATGTTACTAATCCTGCAACAGAAGAAGTTATAGCAAAAGTGCCACTTTCAAGTAAGGAAGAGTTAGATTATGCAGCACAAGTAGCTCAAGAAACATTTAAAACTTGGAGTAAAGTTTCTATCCTAAGAAGAACAAAAATGTTATTTAAGTTACAAAACATTTTAGAAGAAAATAAAGAAGAATTAGCAAGATTAATAACATTAGAACACGGTAAAAATCTAAAAGAAGCTATTGGAGAAGTCGGAAGAGGAATAGAAAATGTAGAGAATGCAGCAGGAATTGTTTCTTCTTATATGGGAGACTCTTTGGCTACAGTAGCAACAGATGTAGAAATAGCTAACTATAGATACCCAGTAGGAGTAATAGGATGTATAACACCATTTAACTTTCCTATGATGGTACCATTTTGGATGTTCCCAATGGCATTAGCTTGTGGAAATACAGTTGTTTTAAAACCTTCTGAAAAAACTCCTTTATTAATAGAAAAAATAGTGGATTTTGTAGAACAAGCAGGGTTCCCAAAAGGAGTTCTTAATATAGTATTTGGATCGCATAATGTAGTTAATGGAATTATAGAAAATAAAGACATTAAAGCAATATCATTTGTAGGAAGTGAACCAGTAGGTAAGTATATATACCAAGAAGGATCTAAACATATGAAGAGAGTTCAAGCTTTAACAGGAGCTAAAAATCACTTAATAGTTCTTGAAGATGCTGATTTAGATGACGCTATGCCAAAAATTATTGGTGGAGCATTTGGTTCAGCTGGAGAGCGTTGTATGGCAGCTGCAGTAATAGCAGTTGAAGATAAGATTGCAGATAAGTTTATAGCTAGATTAAAAGAAGAAGCTGATAAACTATCTATAGGAAATGCTTTGGAAGAAGATGTATTCTTAGGTCCAGTAATAGATAAAGCAGCTCAAACTAGAATATTTGGATATATTGATAAAGGTGTAGAAGAAGGTGCAACATTAGTAAGAGACGGAAGAGAAAATATTCCAGAAAAAGGATATTTCGTTGCACCAACTATTTTCGATAATGTTAATTACGATATGACTATATGGAAAGATGAAATCTTTGCTCCAGTAGTGTCAATAGTAAGAGTTTCTGGTATAAGAGAAGCGGTAGACTTAGCTAATAAGTCAAGATTTGCTAATGGGTCGTGCTTATTTACTAACAATGCTGCTGCGATAAGATACTTTAGAGAAAATATTGATGCAGGAATGTTAGGTATAAACCTAGGAGTACCAGCACCTATAGCGTGGTTCCCATTCTCAGGATGGAAAGATTCATTCTACGGAACATTACACTGTAATGGTAAAGATGCGGTAGATTTCTATACGCATAAAAAAGTAGTAACAGCACAATATAGAACTAATAAATTTTAGTAATTATAATTAAAAGAGGGATACATATGTTTGCTAATATAGATTTAAAAAAAGGTTGTAACGTAATTTGTGATAAAAATAATCACAAAGATATGTTAATGGACGTGTACAGTTATATTTTGGACACAGAAGATAAATTAGAAATTTATAGTGAAGATAAAGAAAGTGCAATATTATTAATAACAGGAGATATAACTTTAGAGTATAATGGACAGACACAAAATATGTCTAGGAAAGATATATTTACTGATAATCCTTACTGCTTGCACATTCCTAAACAAACTAAAGTTTTAGTAAAATCAAATAGTGATGCAGAAGTTTTAGTACAACAAAAAGAAAATGAAAAAACATTTGATATTAAGTACTATACTCCTGAAGATATTGAGCAAGTAGTAGCAGGGGTAGATGAATATGATTCTACATCAAAAAGAATAATAAGAACTATATTTGATTATAATAGTGCACCTTATTCTAATATGGTTTTAGGAGAAGTTCTTAGTTATACAGGTAGATGGAACAGTTATCCACCACATCATCATCCACAACCAGAAGTATATTATTTCAAGTTTAACCATCCTAGCGGTTTTGGTGTATCAGTAATAGGTGATGAAGCAGCAGTAGTAAAAAATAATAGTGCAGCATATATTCCAGGAGGTTTAGTACACCCACAAGCTACAGCACCTGGATATAGAATGTACTATGTTTGGATGATACCTCATTTAGAGAATAATCCTTGGACAGAAAGAATTTTTGCAAAAGAACACGAATGGTTATTAGAAAAATAATACTTAATTTAGGAGAAAAAGCAATTTTTCTCTCCTTTTTTTTGAATATTGTTAAATGGATTTTTTAGAAATAAAATATAAAATTTCACATGAAACAATTAATATCGTAATTACTTATGATATTTTGATTGTTTAATAGTAGTGTGATATAATATAAAACTAGTAGTTGCTTATGATAAGAGGTGATAATTTGGATCTAAAAAAGGGAAAATTGGTAGAAGGAGTAGTTACTAAAGTAGAAAATAACGGACTTACTATACAACTGCCTAATAATTTAATTGGTTTTTTGGCGAAAGAAAATATGCACATTTCGAAAAAGAAAAAATTAACAGATGTTTTTAGTTTAGGATATGTAATAAAAGCCAATATACTTTTGAAGAAAGAAAATCACTATACTCTGACACAAAAAAAAGAAAATATTATTGACAGTGTAGAAGATAATCCTCAAAAAAACTTTAATATAAAATCTGAACAAAATAAAGCTACAAAAAAACAAAAAAATAAAGATAAAAAAATATCATCTGATAAAGTAGGTAAGAAATTACAAAGTAAAGAAAACATAGTTGAATTAAAAAAATATAAAAAACAAACTGAAAAAAATAATATAGATAAAGAAAACACACCTAAAGTAACAACATTAACAGATTTAAAGAAATTAAAAAATATAGGAAATTTAAAAATATCTGTTAAGAAAAATAACGCTAAAGTAGCTGTAAAACAGCCTAAAGAAGAAAAAAATAAAATTATTTTAGATATTCCTGATGATTTTGTAGAAAATATAGTAAAAGATTTAGAAATTAAGACGAAAAATTTTAATAAATTAGTCTCTAGAGTAAAAGAGCGAGGTTTGTTAGATGAAAATTAAGATTATGTGGAATAAAAATGAAACAATAGCTTTAGCTCTTTCTGGAGGAGTAGACTCCATAGTTTTGTTTCATTTATTAATAAATGAATATAAAGATAGTTATAAGAAATTAGTTGTTTTTCACATTAATCACGGACTGCGTGAAGAATCTAATATTGAAGAAGCATTTGTAGAAAATTTGTGTTTAGAAAAAGGTATAAAGTTTTATAAAGAAAAACTTTATATGACAGAATTAGAAAAATCTAGCCATATTTCCGAAGAAATGTTAGCTAGAGATTTACGTTATAACGCTTTTTCTAAATTTGCAGAAAAAGAAAATATAAATAGGGTATTGACTGCTCATCATAAAAACGATAATGTGGAAAATATTTTATTAAGATTGTTTACAGGAAGATCTAGAGATTACAATCTAGATATAGCCGAACAAAGTTTAATCAATAATTTATTAATAACTAGACCGATGTTAGATATAAAAAAAATAGATATAGAGCTTTATGCAAAAGATAACAACCTAAAATACTACGAAGATATTAGTAATTTTAATACAGATTACACTAGAAATTATATTCGTCACAATATAATTCCTCTTTTGGACAATGTCAATAATAACAGCTTTGATAACATAATTAATTTTGCTAATTATTATAAGAATTTGAATAGCGTAATCAAGGAAAATATTAAGAGTCTAATATCTGAAAATATCGTTATAGAAAAAAATAAAGTTAGTATTCATTATAAATATTTTGAAAGTTTGGAGCTTGTTGAAAAATATCTAGCAATAAATTTAATGTTAAATGATTATTTAGAAGTTTTTGATGTCAGTAAAAAGGCAATTTTTTCCTCAATTAACAATTTAACGGAAGTTTTGGGAACAAAAAGTTATGATTTAAAAGAAAATATCAAAATAATCAAAGAATATCAAAGTCTAGCTATATGTAAAATTGAAAAAAGATGGTATAATGATAAGATAGAAATTATAGAAGAAGATATAGAGGGGAGTAAAATCTATAATTTTCTTGAAAATCAAATACAAGTATCCACGCAAAATGATGATGCTGAGTTAGGATTTGATAGCACAGATTTTCCACTATTAATAACGACAAGGCAAAAAGGAGATACTATAAAAAGGGGCAAAATAACAAAGAAATTATCACGCCTTTTTATTGACGAAAAAATCCCTAGAGACATAAGAGATAAACTACCAGTAGTAAGAAGTTCTAGAGGTCATATTATAGGAATACTTGGATTAGAAAAAAATATAGGTAACAAAAAAAATCAATATTATATAAAAATAGTGAAAGGATAAAAAAAGTGGAAAACTTAAAAAAGGATATAGAGAAAGTATTGTTTAGTCATGAGGAAATAGTTGTTGCTACAAAAAGAGTAGCAGAACAAATAACAGAAGACTATAAGGATTCAGAGAAAGATCCTGTCTTATTGTGTACATTAAAAGGAGCGTTACCTTTTATGGCAGAACTTATGAAGCAATTAGATATTCATGTCGTTACTGATTTTATAGATGTTGCTAGCTATCACGGTGGAACAGAATCAACAGGTAGTATAATTTTAAGAAAAGATGTCACTATGGATTTAGAAAATAGAGATGTAATAGTAGTGGAAGATATAGTGGATACAGGGCGTACTTTGAAACATTTAATTACATATCTAAAAGAAAGAAATGTAAAAAGTGTAGCTTGTGCTTCTCTTGTAGATAAACCGGAAGCTAGATTGATAGACGTTCAAGCTGACTATATTGGAGTTATTTCTCCGAATGAATTTTTAGTAGGCTATGGACTAGACTACGAAGAAAGATACAGAAATCTTCCATACATAGGGGTTTTAAAAGAAGAAATATACAAATAGATGATAAATAAGGAGGACAACTTATTATATGAATAACAACAGACGTCCAAGACCAACGTTAGCGATAATAGCGATGTTGATATTATCAGTTGGAATGTGGGCATTTTTCCAAAAAGATTTAACTTCTGTAACGGAGACTATAAAGTATTCTGAGTTAGTTCAGAAAATAGAAAACAATGAATTAAAAGATGTAACTATCCAACCCTCACAAGATAAAACGACTTATACAGTAAGAGGTACTTACAAGGATAGTGGTAAGAACTTTGTAGCTACAACGCTAACTACAGATTCTAACTTGAATGATGCTCTTTATGAAAAAGTAAAGAAAAATGAGATAAACAGTGTTGAAGCAAAAGAAGCAGAAAAAACTAATATGTTACTTAGTTTAGCTAGTAGTATATTACCATTTTTAATTATGATAGCTGTACTGTTCATTTTTATGGGGCAGATGCAAGGTGGCGGAAAGATGATGAATTTCCAAAAATCTAAAGCTAAAAAAGTAGAAGGTGGAGAAGCAAAAGTAACATTTAAAGATGTTGCAGGAGCAGATGAAGAAAAACAAGAATTAGCAGAAATGGTAGAATTTCTAAAAGATCACCGTAAATTTACGAAAATGGGTGCTAAAATCCCTAAAGGGGTATTATTAGAGGGACCTCCAGGAACTGGTAAGACTTTATTAGCAAGAGCAGTAGCAGGGGAAGCAAAAGTGCCATTCTTTTCTATATCTGGATCTGATTTCGTAGAGATGTTTGTAGGGGTTGGAGCTAGTCGTGTTAGAGATTTATTTAAAGAAGCGGTAAAAAGTGCTCCTTGTATTATATTTATAGATGAAATTGATGCTGTCGGAAGAAAACGAGGTAGTGGTGTAGGAGGAGGAAACGATGAACGTGAACAAACCCTTAACCAACTGTTAGTAGAGATGGACGGTTTCGAAGGAGATAAAGGTATTATAGTTATTGCTGCTACTAACCGAGCAGATGTTCTTGATAGTGCTCTTAGAAGACCTGGACGTTTTGATAGACAAATTAAAGTGTCAACACCAGATGTTAAAGGTCGTGAGGCTATTTTAAAAGTACATGCTAAAAATAAACCTTTAGCTAAATCAGTAGAATTGCGTAGTATTGCAGAGAAAACTCCAGGATTTTCTGGGGCAGATTTAGCAAACTTATTAAATGAAGCAGCTTTATTAGCGGCTAGAGAAAACAAGTCAGAAATAGATAAAAAAGATTTAGATGAAGCTATGGATAGAGTAATAGGTGGACCAGCTAAGCGTAGTAGAGTTTATACAGAAAAAGAGAAGCGTCTAGTAGCTTACCATGAAGCAGGACACGCTATTGTTGGTATGGTATTAGATAGTGCTGATAAGGTACAAAAAGTTACAATTATTCCTCGTGGAGATGCTGGTGGATACAATCTTATGATACCAGAAGAAGAGAAGTACTTTATGACTAAAACAGATCTAACAGATAAAATTTGTGGACTGTTAGGAGGAAGAGCAGCTGAACAAATTTTCTTTAATGAAATTTCAACAGGTGCTCACAACGATTTAGAGCGAGTAACAGCTATTGCAAGAGCTATGGTTACAGAATACGGAATGAGTAATAAGATAGGAACATTACAGTTCCCTTATAATGATCCATATACAGGTAGACAATTATCAAGTATAGGAAATTACTCAGAAGAAATATTAAAAGAAATTGATAATGAAGTACGAGCAATAGTTTCTGAAAATTATAATAAAGTATTAAACTTGATAGAATTAAACAAAGACAAACTAGCTCTAATTGCAGATACTTTAATGAAAGTTGAAACTATTGATAGAAAAGAAATCGTGTCACTATTTGAATTTGGTAAGATGCCAGACGAATTAGACGAAGAAACTGCGGAAAAACTAGATAAAATAGTAAATAAAAAATATTATGAAGAATTAGCCAAAGAAGAAGCTGATTTAGAAAATAATGAACAAAAAGAAGAGGTATCTTCTCAAGAGAGTGATATTGAATCTTCGAATAATAGTTCAGAAGAAGTTAAAAGTCAAGATTAGATTTTAAGTAGAATACATAAAATGTATTCTGCTTTTATTATGATATATGATTTTACTGATATTGAGTATTTTCGAAGTAGAAATATGGAGCTTATAATTTTTATAAAAAATAGTTGATAAATAAAAACACTTAGTAAAAAACTGTAATTAGCAAGCATAAATACCAAATGCATTTTAGTACATATTAGTGATACAGTAGCCAATAATTA
>NZ_JACBYC010000197.1 GCF_013415425.1 Gemella sp. GH3
GCTAATATGATATCTATATGGATATTCTTTACAATTATTTTATTTATAGTTCAACTAAAAAAGAAAAATTACAAGTTTTTATTAAAATATAGTGTATATTTTTCAACAGGTATTTTCTTAGTACTAATTCCTACTTTAATATATTTAATAAAAAATAATATATTGCACGATATGCTATATCAAGCATTTTATGTTAACTTTACATACGCTGGTGGAGATGGAGTTGGAATAGTAAATCTAGGTATATGGCTTTTAAAATTACTAAAAGATATGAATGTAATATTAATAGTGTTAATAGCTAATATAATTTTAAAAATAAATAAAAGGCTTATGATATATAATTTATTTTTAGCTTTTGCTACATATATGGCTTTTTTATCAAAAAGAGATTACTATCATTATCTAATAGTCATTATACCTATATTAATACCTTATACATCAACAGTATTTAACTATGTATTCACAAAAGTAAAATTAAATATTATTAATATTGCTTTAATAACTATTTCTACTTTTGTTCTTTATTTATCTGGAGTAGAACATTTTACTAAAAGTTTAATAGGTAGACATAACACCGACATAGCATTTGCAAAAACTGGCGAATATATAAAAAATAATACAAATTCCGAAGAAAAAATATATGTTCACAGATTATCTGGGACAATATATCTTCAATCAGAAAGATTAGCAGCAACCAAATACTTCTTTATTCCCGCAATAAATGAAGATATATATTATGATGACTTCAAAAATGAAATAGAAAAAAACAAACCTGAATACATAGTACTAAGCAACTATTTCATAAACAACGAAAAATGTGATGAATTTATAAAAGAATATGTTGATAAAAATTATACTGAAGAACATCAAGAAGATCATTTAGTAGTTTACAAAAAAATAAAATAAATGTCTAAACCCTCTATAAGTTAATTCTAACTCTTGGAGGGTAATTAAATATAAAAATCAAAATTAATAAAAAAATAATAGATACCTTATTTTCTAAAAATTTATTGTAATTTTCTAATTTTTATGATATAATGTTCACAATTTTAATACTTTTAAGGAGGGAACTTTATGTTAGAATTTAAATCACTTAGAAAGCCTTCATTATTGGAAGCTTCTTTAATAGCTTTAGTGGTCTTAACTATTTTGGGTACGATGATTATATTTATACCTAATATAACTCCTCATATACCTATAATAACCGCACTAACGTTTTTATTAATATATGGACTAATAAGAAAAGTCAAATACAAAGATATGCAGGACAGTATGACATACGCTGTAGGTTCAAGTATGGGAGCAATATATTTATTCTTCTTTATAGGCGTTTTGATTACCGCTCTTATGATGAGTGGAGCTATCCCTACTTTAATGTATTATGGTTTATCTGTTATGTCAGCTAAAACTTTTTACTTATCTGCATTTATAATAACCTCTATTGTTGGTGTTTCTATCGGAAGTAGTTTAACAACAGTAGCCACTCTAGGAGTTGCTATCATAGGGATTGCTCAAGCATTCGATGCAAACTTAGCTATCACTGCAGGTTCTATTGTTTCTGGAGCATTTTTCGGAGATAAAATGTCTCCACTATCAGATACTACGAGTATTTCTGCTAGTGTTGTAGGCATAGATTTATTTGATCATATCCGTAATATGATGAGAACTACAGTTCCTGTATTCTTTATATCGGCTATATTCTACTACATTTTATCAATAAATATAAAAATTTCTAATCTAGACAATATAGCTTTATTTAAAAAGGATATTCTATCTACAGGAATAGTTCATTGGTACGCATTGATACCATTTGTAGTATTAATAGTATTAGCAGTATTAAAAATACCTGCTGTTATTTCTATTATCGCTACAACTACAGTTTCTCTTGTAGTTACATCTGTTCACTCAAATTACAACTTAGAAGAACTATCAACATTTTTCTTCAAAGGATTCGCACTTGAATCTATTCCAGAAAGTGTTGCAAGTCTTATTCAACGTGGAGGTATATCTAGTATGTTCTTCACATTATCTGTTGTAATTTTAGCATTAAGTTTAGGAGGCCTACTATTTTCTTTAGGTATAGTTTCTACTATTTTAGATACACTTACTAAATTTCTAACTTCAGCTGCTTCTGCAACAACTACAGTAGCATTTACAGCTGTAGGTATTAACTTTGTAGTAGGTGAACAATACTTATCTATCTTATTAACGGGTAGAACATTCAACCCTGTTTACGATAAATTAAAACTTCCTAAGAAAAATTTAGCACGTACTCTAGAAGATGCAGGTACAGTTATAAATCCATTAGTACCTTGGAGTGTGTGTGGCGTATTTATATCTCACGCTCTAGGAGTTTCTGTATTTTCATACTTACCTTACGCAATATTCTGCTACGGAAGTTTAATACTAACACTATTAGCAGGATTTACAGGACTAACTGTAAGTAAAAAATAAAACAAAAAACTTGAGGACAATAGTTGCCTCAAGTTTTTTTATTTTATATTTCTTTAGTAGCTTCTTTTAACCATATTCTCTCTTCTTCAGTTAAATAAGGAGAAATAACTTCGTATACTTTTTTATGATAGTTATTTAATTCATATTTATCAATATCTGTCATTATATCAATATCTATAGCCTCTAAATCAAAAGGAACATATGTTATAACTTCAAACTCATAAAATTGTCCATACTCATTATTAACAGATTTTCTTACTACTAATTCATTCTCCAATCTTATCCCGTGAGATCCTGTAATATAAAGTCCAGGTTCATTTGTAATTACCATACCTTCTCTTAAAGGTTCTGATGCACGAGCTACACTCCAATGTATTCCCGCTGGACCTTCATGAATATTTCCAAGATAACCTACACCATGACCTGTTCCATGATTAAAGTCTTGATAATTATCCCAAAGTCCGCTTCTAGCAAATAAATCTAAATTAGCACCTGAAACCCCTTCTTTAAACTTCATTCTTGACAACCTTAGATTACCTTGTAAAACTCTAGTATAATCACGTTTTAATTCTATACTAATATCTCCCATTGCTGTTGTTCTAGTTATATCAGTAGAACCTTCTAAGAAGTTAGCTCCCGTATCAGTTAAGAAAAATGTACCGCTAGTTAATGGAACATTAGTTTCATCTGATGACGAGTAGTGAACAATCGCTCCGTTAGGACCATGTCCACAAATAGGATCAAAACTAGGACAAATAAAATTACCTTGCTCTTTTCTAAATTCAACTAATTTCGAAGAAGCTGATAGTTCAGTTTCTTGATTATTAATACCATCCTTAACAAGCTGTTTTAGCCAATAAATAAATTTAGTATGTGCTACACCATCTTTTATATGTGCTTTAATTATATTATTAATTTCTACACTATTTTTCATAGCTTTCATCAATATAGTAGGATTTCTCTTTTCTACTAATGTAGTTTCTTTGGGTATATTATTAAATAAAGCATAATTCAACAACGCTGGATCAACTAACACTACATCAGAATAAGAAAATTCTTTAACATCTTCATAAATATCATTATAAGGTTTTAAGTGAATATTATTTTTAGCTAAATTTTCTTTTATCTCAGATGATAATTTATTTTCATCTACATAGAAATCTACTTTATTCTCGTATACTATCGCATAGCTTAGAAGTAACGGGAAGAAATCTACATCCATTCCCCTAACATTCAATAACCAGCCAATATCGTCTAAACTAGTAATAACATGCGCATTTGCACCAACATTATACATTTCTTTTCTAACTCTAGTTAATTTATCATCTACACTTTCTCCAGCTTGATCTAAATCTAAAGCGAACGCTTTATTTTCAGAGAGTTTTGGTCTATCTTCCCAAATCTCATCGATTAAATCAATATCATATTTTATTACGGCATTTTTTCTTTTTAATTTATTAGCCAAAACTTTTCCTTGACCAAACGTAACTACACGTCCATCAAATCCTAAAACTCCATCTTCTTCTATATTATTAATAATATATTCTTCAATAGTAGGAACACCTGGATCAAACATTCTTTGTAGCTCTATTTCCGAGTTAGCAAGTTCTTTTTCTGCTTGTAAAAAATATCTACCGTCAGTCCATAGACCTGCATAATCTTTCGTTACCAAAACTGTTCCAGCAGAACCTGTAAATCCACTTATAAATGCTCTAGCCTTAAAATGTTCCCCCACATATTCACTATTATGAAAATCAGCAGTAGGAATCATATATATATCAATATTTTCATGTTCCATTAATTTTCTTAATTTTTCTAATTTTGTAGCTATATCCATAATAAATCCTCTTTATCTTAAAATTTCTCTAAAATTATCTGTAGCTTTAACTAATTCACTAACTATTCCTGGCTCACCCGAAGAGTGACCAGCATCTTCTACTATATGTAATTTAGAATTATTTAACTTTTTATGTAACATATATGCTCCAATAACTCTACAATCTATATCATATCTTCCGTGAACAATAACAGTTGGGATATCTTTAAATTTATGACAATTTTCTAATATAAAATTATCTACTTCCCAAAACATATTATTCATCCAAAAATGACATTCTATTGTAGCCATAGAAATAGCGAAATCAATATTACCAAAACTATCCTCTAAATTAGGATCAGGTAATAATGTAACTAAACTACCTTCCCACATACTCCATTCTTTAGCAGCTTGTTTACGTGTTTCATAATCGTCACTAGTAAGCTTTTTATAATACGCAGATATAATGTTATCTCTATCTTCTTTTGATACTATACTTACATATCTCTCAAAAGATTCTGGTTTTATATTACTAGCTCCGCCTACTTCATATATCCATTCTATATCTTCTCTACGCCCTAGGAAAATTCCTCTTAGTACTAAACCTAAAACTCTGTCAGGATGTTTAATAGCATAACACATAGCTAATGTAGAACCCCAGCTACCTCCAAATACTAACCACTGATCAACCCCTACATCTTTTCTTATCTTTTCCATATCATCTACAATACTCCAAGTATCGTTATTTTCCAAACAAGCATGCGGTGTAGATTTCCCACTACCTCTTTGATCAAAAACAATAATACGATAAAACTCTGGGTCAAAATATCTTCTACATGTAGGTGATGATCCACATCCGGGACCTCCGTGTAAAAATACTACAGGAACACCTTTAGGATTACCACTTTCTTCATAATAAATATCATGTACAGCATCAACTTTTAGTTTTTTGCTAAAATTAACTTCTATTTCGGGATATAAAGTTCTTAATTCCACATCCTTACCCTCCTTATTAATAAAAAAATAGTAGTAGATATCCTAGAAAATATCTACTACCTTAATATTGCCTATATAAACTAGAATAAAAATTGTTAAATAAACTTATTCTCTTTATTTGATTATAGCATACTATTTCAACAGTTACAAATTCATTTATAATTGAACATCTCAAAAAACTATACAATAAATTTTCGAGTTATTATACATTACTCAACTAAAGTTTCACCTTCACGCAGTTCAACAAGCGAAGCCAACTTCTTATCAAATACGAATAGTAGTATACCTAACAAGCATAAAACTACAGTTATTAACGAGTATGCATACATAAAATCTAATTGAGAAATTGCTTTATACACTTGTCCATAACATAATGTAGCAAAGAATGTAGCAGCTACCCAAACTGACATCATCGTAGATAATAAATGCTTAGGAGAATATTTAGAAACAAAAGCATTTCCTAGCGGAGAAAATACCATCTCACCTAAACTTAGTAAAATCCCAAACATTATTATCCACATTAAACTAGCTTTATTTGTTTCTGGTGATCCTATACCTCTTTGAAATTCTGCACCTATAAGCATTAAGAAAGATGCACCTAATAAGAATAAACCTATACCTAATTTTTTGTATAAACTTAAATCTCCTTTTGGTCGTTTAGATAAACGTAACCATAAAGCTCCCAAAATAGGTCCTAATGCAATACATAGAAGTGCATTCTCTGAATCAAACCAAGCTGTAGGTATTTCAAAACTACCAATATTGAAGTTTACATATTTTGGTGCATAATCATAAACAGCAAGATAAGTAAAATACCAGAATAGCCAGAAAATAATAGAAAATATTGAAATTAACAAAATAGATAAAACTCTACGTACCTCATACGGCTCTAAAGAACGTTTTTCTTGCTTAACTTCTACTACTTTTTCTTCACCTGCTTTAAAAGGAATTTTCCCAGCATCTCCTAAAGATTTATATCCTATAACGAACCATACAGCTCCTAATAAACAAAGAAGACCTGCTAATTTAAAACATTGTAAGTATCCACTTTGTTCAGATGTAGCTAATGATACATATAAAATTCCTACTGCTGTAGTACCTACAAATGATCCAATATTTACAAAAGAATATTGAGTTGAAAATGCAGAATCCTTCTCTCCAGATGTTTTAAATAACGTTCCTGTTAATGATGATAAATTAGCCTTGAAAAATCCTGTTCCTACTCCTACCAAAGATATCATAATCCATAACGATTCTTTTGTACCAACATAACCTTGATACGCATAACCTACAGCCATTAGCAAAAGCCCAACAGGTATTAAATACCTTGCCCCTATATATCTATCAGCTATGAAAGACATAACTACTGGAGCTGCATAAGTTGCTGCAACAAAATAACTTTGCATTACAGCTGCATCACCTTTATCAATACCTAGACCTCCATTTACTAAAGCAGCCGTCAAAAATGCTACAACAAGCCATTTAGAAGAATAATAAGCTGCTCTTTCAAATGAAAAAGTTAAAGAACACATATAAAAACTCCAAGGTTTTCTTGTATTAGTTTGATTATCCATAACTCTTCCTCCTTTAAAATATGTTTTTTATAATTACGTTTTCATTTTAGCACAAAAATATAACAGTTACAATAATATTTTGGATAAATATAATATAACAATAAAACTTTATTATATATTGATTATAATTAATAGTGAAA
Source organism: Gemella sp. GH3 (assembly GCF_013415425.1). GTDB lineage: Bacteria > Bacillota > Bacilli > Staphylococcales > Gemellaceae > Gemelliphila. Next base: position 6,981 of record NZ_JACBYC010000197.1, read on the forward strand.
TTAAATTTTATAAATTATATATAACACCTTATTTTAAAGAGAACGTGAAATATTTTTTTATTTATTAAATAATATATTTTTATACTCCGAATATAAAATAAAAATTAACTTTTTTCATAATTTAAAATAATTTTAAATTAATTCATAAAAAATAAAAAAGACGGTACTTCACCATCTTTTTTATACATTATCAATCTTTTACTCTGTTCTTAATGCTTCTACAGGATTTTTCTTAGCAGCCATTTTAGCTGGTATAACACTTGCTATAAGAGTTAGCACTAAACTTAATAGTATTAATAATACTGAGTTTTGAACAGACAAACTAGCTGTAAATCCATCAGCTTTGATAGCCTTAGATACTATATTACTTATTGGTATAGATAATACGATAGCTACTATTACTCCAAATAATCCAGAAGATATTCCTACAAGACCCGCTTCTACATTGAATATTCTTGTAATATCTTTCTTTCTTGCACCGATAGCTCTTAAAATACCTATTTCTTTTGTTCTTTCTACTACAGATACATAAGTTAAAATACCTATCATAACAGATGATACTATCAGAGATATAGCTGCAAATGCAGTCAAGATAATAGTAACTGTATTTATCATTTGATTCATCATCTCCGTCATCATCTTAGCAAGATCCGTGTAGCTTATATTATATTTATTAGCTTCTGTAATATTTGATCCATATTTATCATTTATTTTTTTATTATATTCTTCTATAGTTTTTACGATATTTTCTCTATCTTCAAATGATTTTGGATAAATAGCTATCTGACTAGGTTTAGTGCTACCACCTAACTGACCTATTATTTGATCATAAATATCTTCTGATATAACTTCACTAGTTAGAACATTTTTATTTACATCTGCTTTTTGAGCTTCAACTATTTTAGAAATTTTCTCTTTTTCTAGCATAGTATCTTCTAAAGATTGCGTATAACCTATTACTGATCTACTATTTTCATATGTACTATCTTTCGGTTTTACTATTGCTACTATTTTAGCTTTTACTCCTGCATCATAACTAGCATCATCAAAATTTGCTAAAGTATATAGCCCACCTTTTTCAGTGTAGTAACTATCATTACTCAAAATACTAAATTCTTTTCCTAAGAAATCCTTATAGTCTAATTTACTATTTTCATCATACCCTAATGCTTTCAAAATATCCTTATCAATAGAATTGTCTTTTCCTACATAAAGAATCATCTCTTCAGCGTTAGTTGGATAAACAAAGTCATCAGATAATTTTGCTACTACATCATATTGATTTAACAAAACATTTTTATCTTGTGATAACTTAGAAAAATTATCATTCCCACTTAAAGATAAAGTTTCCGTTTTAAATTCTTTTACTACTCCGCTAGGTATCTTAATCAAAGCTTTTAATTTATAATCACTCGTGTATTCAATATTCTTGTAATAATTTTTAGCATTATTTTCTAAATACTTCAGAAACGTTTCCCCGTTTCCTAATGCATCTTCTGTATATATATTTTTATGAATTTTATTTTTACTACCTGCTTTTATAGTAGTACTATTATCCACTTCGGTATCAGTAACTCTCATTTGGAAATTCATTTGTTTAGAACTTATAGTTATAGGCATACTAGACATATTTTCATTTTCTAGTTTATTGATATAACCTTTCATTCCTGACGAAATAGATAAAACCAAAGCTATACTAATTATCCCTATACTCCCTGCCAAAGTAGTCAAAATAGTTCTAATTTTTTTTGTAAATAAATTTTTCATACTTGACTTTATAGAATCTTTAAGTTTCATCGATGTTTTTGGAAAATTAGGAGTACCTTGCTTTTTATCTTCTTCATTATAAGGGTTTGTATCTTCTTTAATTTGGCCGTCAGATACACTAACTATTCTATCACTGTATTCTTTAGCAAGTTCTGGATTATGAGTAACCATAATTACTAATTTATCTTTACTTATTTTTTTTATTAATTCCATAATTTGAACACTAGTTTTGCTATCTAAAGCACCTGTAGGTTCATCTGCCAAAATAACTTTAGGATCCGTTACTAACGCTCTAGCTATAGCTACACGTTGCATTTGTCCTCCAGATAATTGACTAGGTTTTTTATATATATGTTCTGCAAGTCCAACCTCTTCTAACGATTTTTTAGCTTTTTCGGTACTTTCTGCCGAACTAAAACCAGAAATAGACAACGCTAATTTGACATTATCTAAAACTGATAAATGACTTATTAGATTATAACTTTGAAAGACAAAACCTATTGTTCCATTTCTATAACGATCCCAATCTTTATCCGTAAACTTCTTAGTAGAATAGCCATCTATAAGTAAATCTCCAGAAGTATATTTATCTAAACCTCCTATAATATTTAGCATAGTAGTTTTTCCACTACCACTTGCTCCTAATATGGAAACAAATTCTTCTTTACGAAATCTAATACTTACATCATTTAATGCGACAGATTTATTACCACCTAAAATATATTCTTTCGTAATATTACGTAATTCTAACATTTTTATCCTTCCTTGTTTTTAAATAAAATTTCTATAATTATATCATAAAAAATATACATATTCAATTACAATAAATGTTAAAAAATAAATAGTTCAGGCAATATAATTACCTGAACTTAATCTAAAAAATATTTATTTATTACAGTAAATAATAATTGAATTAATATAAAATTTGTAATATCTAACTTTCAAATTTTTATAAAACAACAATAAAACTTAAATTATATTATTAGACATTAAATCTAAACAACATAATATCTCCGTCTTTTACCTCGTATTCTTTTCCTTCAAGGCGCACTTTCCCTGCTTCTTTTGCTTTAACCATACTTCCGTATTCTAACAAATCATCATAACTAACTGTTTCTGCACGAATAAAACCGCGTTCAAAGTCCGAATGAATAATACCTGCACATTCTGGAGCTAACATACCTTTTCTAAAAGTCCATGCACGAACTTCTTGTACTCCTGCTGTGAAATAAGTTGCCAATCCTAAAAGGTTATAACTAGCCTTAATCAATTTATCAAGTCCACTTTCTTCTATTTCTAATTCTTCTAAAAACATTTCTTTTTCATCATCTTCTAAAGAAGCCATTTCCTCTTCAATCTTTGCACAAATAACTATAACTTCGCTTCCTTCTGTTTTCGCAAATTCTCTAACTTTTGAAACAAATTCATTACTATCTACTTCTAAAAGATCATCTTCACTTACATTAGCTACATATAACATAGGTTTCATAGTAAGTAAATGCATATTTTTAGCAATTTTTTGCTCTTCTTTATCCAACTCTAGCAAACGAGCAGGTTTCTCTTCTTTTAAAATATCTCTAACTTTCACTAAAACATCAAATTCTGCAACTGCATCTTTGTCTTTTTGCTTAGCTTGTTTTTCTACTCTACCTATACGTTTTTCTACACTTTCTAAATCAGCCAAAATTAATTCTAAATTAATTACTTCTATATCATAAATAGGATCAACACTACCTGCAACGTGAGTAATGTTTTCATCTTCAAAACAACGAACAACTTGACAAATTGCATCAACTTCTCTTATATGACTCAAAAATTTATTTCCTAAACCTTCACCTTTAGAAGCTCCCTTTACTATACCTGCAATATCAGTAAATTCAAAAGAAGTGGGAACTGTTTTCTTAGGTGTAACTAACTCCGTTAATTTTTCTAATCTATTATCTGGAACTTCTACTATACCTACATTTGGATCTATAGTCGCAAATGGATAATTGGCAGCCAAAGCTCCTGCTTTTGTTATTGCATTAAATAACGTACTCTTTCCTACATTGGGTAATCCTACTATTCCCGCTGTCAATGCCATAATTATATCTCCTTTATACTAACTCTTATTGTACCTAGTTATTATAACATAAAATACTTTAATAAAAAATAATATAGAAACATTTTGTATAATACTGTTGGTACAAAAAATAATACATAATAATTAATGTATCAGATATTAAAATATTAAACGTTTAAAATTATAAAAAATAATATAAGTTACTTATAAACTATCTAAGATTATAAGTAACTTATAAAACTAACTACATTTCTATAGCAAATCTTTTAAATACTGGAAATCTAAAACTTCTATCCTTTTATTTCCTATAGATATTGCTCCAGATTCTTGCAACAAGTTAAGCTCTTTATTAAGAGTACTTCTATTAACATGTAATATATCTGCTAGTACTCCTTGAGAAATCGGAATATTTATAGTTATACTAGGATTATTAATGTTAACTAACCAGTATACAAGCCTATCTTTAACACGTCGATATTGTAATGCACGTAATATTCTCTGATTATAACAAGTAAATTCTGCAATATATATCATAACATTTTTCATAAACTTTATATCATTTTCTATAATATTTTTAATATCATCCCAAGCAAACCATACTACTTTAGTTTTTCTAATAGCATAGGTATCAAAAGAATATTTAGTTTCTCCACCATAAAGCATATAAAACGGGAAAGATACTCCGGGTCCATAATAAGATGAGTTTACGGATTTTCCTGTATTTGTAAACTCTGTACAACGAAGAACCCCTTCTAATATTATACAAATTTCTTTTATATCTTCGCCAGATTCAATCACTAAATCATTAGATGAATACTTAGCTTCTCTTCTTTTTATAGTTCTTAATGCTTCTTTTGATTTTTCAGATATACCTTCAAAAATATGTATAGTTGAAAACAACTTTTCCATAGCACATCCTCCTTATTTTTATAGTATAACATCTATACAGATTTTATGCAAATTAACCCAATATCGTTTATATTTTTTGAGCTTAATATTTGATTAATTTATACATATATTTTATAAATATCTCTAAATCAAAATATACAATAATCCAGAAAAAATTACATTATTTCTCTAAGACTTTTTTCAACTTCTTGTTAAATTCTCTTCTGGATAACATTATAGTATTATCACACTTCAAACATTTTATCTTTATATCCGCACCCATACGCGTTATCTTCCATCTGTTAGTTCCACAAGGGTGCTTTTTTTTCATTTCAACTATATTTTCTAAATCATACTCCACAAAACTCACTCCTTTACTTAATAGAAACTATATTTTCAGTAAATTCTAAGTATAAATCTTTTTTTAGCATATTTTCTAATACATTCTTTTTTCCTAAAGTAGCTTTAACTATAATTTCAAAACTAGCTACATTTTCGTCTACACCTATCAAAGAGTTTAATTTTAACTTTTCTTTTTTATAAAAGTATTTTTTATATTCATTATTGCTATTAAGTATTTCTAAAAATTTATTTAAGGAACTCTCTATATCATTCAATGTTGTACTTATAGTAATATTACTTACAATAGACAATAAATTATAATTTTGTGAATAATTAATTACTTGATTTATGCTACTATTAGGAACAAAATATACTTCTCCGCCATTTGACAAAATTTTCGTAGACCTAAGCCCTAATGCTAAAATTTTTCCTTCTGCTATAAAAGCAGACTGATTATTAATTTTCACATAATCTCCTACATCAAATTGCCCTTCCAAAATAATAAAAAATCCCGTAATTATGTCTTTTACCAAACTTTGAGCTCCAAAACCTACAGCTACACTGACCAATCCTGCACTTGCCAAAATTCCAGCAGTATTAACTCCAAAAGTAGATAATATTTGTATAGTAGCTATAAAATATATTGTATATGTAACTGTACTTTTTATAAGTTTATGAATTGTAGCATTTCTTTTTTCATTAGACTCTATCCCTAACTTACTATTAGCTTTTATACTAGTCTTCATAACATAGTCTAGTATTTTCAAACTAATCTTTATAGTTATATAAGCAAGAATAACTATTATGATTGTTTTTATAAATCGTTCTAAAATATTAATATACAACTCTTCATTTTTCAAAAAATTTAATATATTTAACATTTTACTTTCCAAATAGTTCTATTATTCTATCAAATTCTTCATTATCATCGAATAATATTTCAATTTTTCCTTTTTTATTTTTATTTTGTTTAATAGAAACTGTCGTTCCTAACAATTTTTTTAATCTATTCTCTTGTTCTTCTATAAATATATCTTTTTTAATTACTTTTTTTACTTCCTTTTTATTATTCAATTTAGAAATATAATCTTCCAAAGCTCGCACAGACATATGCTCTATTATTACTTTATTACAAATTTTTGTCATATCTTTATTAGATTTTAGAGATAATAAAGTTCTTGCATGACCTGCACTAATTTCTCCGTTAGATAATCTTTCTTTGACTTCCAATGGTAATTTTAGTAGACGCAAACTATTGGCAATATACGATCTACTTTTTCCTAATTGCTTTGCCAAATCTTCTTGTTTTAAATTTAAATTAGTCATCAACTTTTTATAACTACTAGCCTCTTCTAAAGCAGATAAATCTTCACGTTGTAAATTTTCTAAAACAGCAAATATCATCATTTCATCATCAGAAAGTTCTTTTATAATAGCAGGAATTTCTTTTTTACCTAGTTTTTCAAATGCACGATATCTTCTTTCTCCCGCAATAATATAATATCCTGATACTGTTTTTTTTACGACTATAGGCTGTAATAAACCATTTTTTTCTATTGATGATGCTAATTCTTCAATCTTACTATCATCAAAAATTGTTCTTGGTTGATAAGGATTGTTTTTTATACTTTCTAATTTAATATTTATTACACTGTTAGAATTATCATCTATTGATATACTTTCTGTTTTAAATATTGCACCAAGTCCTTTACCTAGTCCTTTATTTTTTGTCACGATTAATCACCTCTTTTGCCAAAGTTAAATATTGTTTAGCACCTTTAGAAGATTTCGCATACTCTATAATAGGTTCTCCGAAACTAGGAGCTTCACTAAGTCTAACCGTCCTAGAAATTACAGTATCAAATACCTTATCTTTAAAATGATCACGGACTTCAGTAGATACTTGATTAGATATATTTGTCCTACTATCTGTCATAGTAAGTAAAACTCCAAAAATTTCTAATGTAGAATTAAGATGTTTTCGAACGATATTAAATGTATTTATTAATTGACTAAGCCCTTCTAAAGCATAATACTCTGTCTGTACAGGTATAATAACCCCGTCAGCTGCCGTTAAAGAATTTAACGTAATAAGACCTAAAGATGGCGGACAATCTATAATAATATAATCATAAGATTTCTTTATAGAAGAAATAGCTTGTTTCATCCTTAATTCTCTACTTATAGCAGAAACTAATTCTACTTCTGCACCTGCTAAAGCAATACTAGAGGGAACTATATCAAGATTTTTATAAGATGTTTCTTTTATAACTTCATTAATATCTACTTCATCGACTAATATATCATATATAGATTTATTAACATCATTTTTATCTATCCCAACTCCACTAGTTGCATTAGCTTGAGGATCTGTATCAACAATTAAAACTTTATTATTTAAATTTGCTAAAGAAGCTGCCAAATTAATAGCAGTTGTAGTCTTCCCTACTCCTCCTTTTTGATTACATATAGCTAATATCTTCATTATTTTCTCTCCTTATAACGTGGTATTTTTATTTTTAAAGTTATACTACTCATTTCTTCTTCCTCTTCTTTTTCGAGGTTAATTCCGTACTGATTCTCTAATTTTGAAATTTCTTTTAAAAATTTTGAAACTATTTTTTGAGCATCATAATTACTATTCAAACTGTTAATTTTAGAATTATTTTCTTTAATATCTAAATAATTAGCTACTCTTTTCTCTGTTTGAATTACATTTAGATTTTGAGTTAAAATTTGATGTAAAATATTTTCTTGTACGGTATGATCTAACTTCACCATAGCTCGACCATGACGTTCTGTTATCCTTTTAGTACTTATTGCATCTATAACTTTTGGACATAACTTCAAAAGCCTAATCTTATTGGCAACAGTTGCTTGTGTCTTTCCTAAAGATTTAGCTAATTCTTCTTGAGTTATATTGTTAATTTCTAGCAATTTCTGATAAGCATACGCCTCTTCTATTGGACTAAGTTCTTCTCTTTGAATATTTTCTATAAGAGCTAACGTTGCCATTTGTTCATCTGTTAGTTCTTTTACGATAGCTTTAGTAGTTTCTAGCCTTAGATACCTTAATGCACGAAGTCTTCTTTCGCCTGCAATAAGTTCGTAAAATCCATTATCTAACTCACGTACAGTTATAGATTGTAATAATCCATTTTGTTTTATAGAATCTGCTAATTCTATAATTTTATCATCATCAAATTCATATCTAGGTTGGTACTTGTTAGGGATAATCTTATCTATAAAAATTTCTTTTAAAACATCTTCATCTGAAATACCAACTTTTTCTGCTCTTTTAGTTAAATTGTACAATTTACTAAAAGGTTTTACTGTTTCTTCCATACAATAAACTCCTCCCTCATTAATTAATTTCATCTATAAGAATACCATAATCAACTTTATAAGTCAAAATATTTCCCGATAAAAACTTTTAAAAACATATTAAAATCATAATATTATTAATTATATTTCCTGAATTATTTTAAAATTATATACTGTATATAACTTTTAAATAGTTAATAATTTATCATTAAAATAATTAATAAATATAATCCTTTGCCACCTAATTAATACTAAACAAAAAAGACAAGACATATAAATGTCTTGTCTAATTTAAGAATTATTTATTTTTTCTTCTTCTACTTAATAGTCCTGCTAGTACTAATAATGCTAGTCCTGCTGCACTTGTAGTTGTCGTTTCACCTGTGTTAGATAATTTCTTAGAAGCTGACCCTTTACCTTTTGCTACAACTAAATCTTCTCCTGGAATAACATCTTTACTTCCGTCTGGATATGTTATTGTTGCTGTTCCATCATTACCAACCTCAACTTTTGTTCCTTCTGGGAATTTATCTTTGTTAGCTTCTTTTATCTTATCTGCTACTTCTTGTTTCTCTTCTGGTGTTAAGTTGCTTGGATCTGTTACTTCTGTTTTTTCTGGAACTGTTGGAGTAATCTTCTCTGCATCTGTACGGCTATCTACTACTTTGACCGGTACATCGACTACTTCTTTACTTCCATCTGGATATGTTACTTCTACTTTTCCTGTGTATTCTCCAGGTTTATTTGTATCTATACTTCCCTCTGGCGTTACGTCTTTAACAGTTACTGGTACGTCATTACCTTTATCGTCTTTGATTGGATTTACGTTATCTGTTAAGTCTACTTTTCCACCTTTTTCTACTGTTTCTGGTTTTGTAGTTGGTGTGTATTTATCTGCATCTGTACGGCTATCTACTACTTTGACCGGTACATCGACTACTTCTTTACTTCCATCTGGGTATGTTACTTCTACTTTTCCTGTGTATTCTCCAGGTGTATTTGTATCTATACTTCCCTCTGGCGTTACGTCTTTAACAGTTACTTCTACTGGATTTCCACTTTCGTCAACTATTGGATTAACGTTGTCTGTTAAGTCTACTTTTCCACCTTTCTCTACTGTTTCTGGTTTCGTAGTTGGTGTGTATTTATCCGCATCTGTTTTTGGTTTAACTAAGTCTGTTCCTGGAATAACATCTTTACTTCCGTCTGGATATGTTATTGTTGCTGTTCCATCTGGTCCTACTTCTACTTTTGTATTTGGTGGGAACTTATCTTTGTTTGATTCTTCTATCTTATCTTTAACAGCTTTTTTCTCTTCGTCTGTTAAATTGTTAACATCTCCTACTTCTGTTTTCTCTGGAACTGTCGGCGTAATACGGTCTGCATCTGTTTTTGGTTTAACTAAGTCTGTTCCTGGAATTACATCTTTACTTCCGTCTGGATATGTTATTGTTGCTGTTCCATCTGGTCCTACTTCTACTTTTGTATTTGGTGGGAACTTATCTTTGTTTGATTCTTCTATCTTATCTTTAACAGCTTTTTTCTCTTCGTCTGTTAAGTTGTTAACATCTCCTACTTCTGTTTTCTCTGGAACTGTTGGTGTGATACGGTCTGCATCTTTTTCTTTAACGATTACTTTGACTGGTACTTCATCTTTTGTTCCGTCCGGATAAGTCACAACTACTATTGCATCTTTTTCCCCCGCTGTATTTGTATCTACTGGAGTTTTGTATTCATACGTTGCGTTCTCTGGTAACTCTGAAACATTTCCTATGCTGTCTTTTGCATTTGGTGTTTCTCCTTTGTTTACCTCTTGTGTTTTCGCTGTTGGTGTGTATTTATCCGCATCTTTCTCTTTAACAGTTACTTTGACTGCTACTTCATCTTTTGTTCCATCCGGATATGTTACAACTACTATTGCATCTTTTTCCCCCGCTGTATTTGTATCTACTGGAGTTTTGTATTCATACGTTGCATTCTCTGGTAACTCTGAAACATTTCCTATGCTATCTTTAGCGTTAGGTTGTTCTCCTTTGTTTACCTCTTGTGTTTTCGCTGTTGGCGTATATTTATCCGCATCTGTTGGTTTGTCTGTTTTTGGTTTTACCAAGTCTGTTCCCGGTATTACATCTTTACTTCCGTCTGGATATGTTATTGTTGCTGTTCCATCTGATCCTACTTCTACTTTTGTATTTGGCGGGAACTTATCTTTGTTTGATTCTTCTATCTTATCTTTAACAGCTTTTTTCTCTTCGTCTGTTAAGTTATTAACATCTCCTACTTCTGTTTTCTCTGGAACTGTTGGTGTAATACGGTCCGCATCTTTTTCTTTAACGATTACTTTGACTGGTACTTCGTCTTTTGTTCCGTCTGGATAAGTCACAACTACTATTGCATCTTTTTCTCCCGCTGTATTTGTATCTACTGGAGTTTTGTATTCATACGTTGCGTTCTCTGGTAACTCTGAAACATTTCCTATGCTGTCTTTTGCGTTCGGTGTTTCTCCTTTGTTTACCTCTTGTGTTTTCGCTGTTGGTTCATATTTATCCGCATCTTTTTCTTTAACAGTTACTTTGACTGGTACTTCGTCTTTTGTTCCGTCCGGATATGTCACAACTACTATTGCATCTTTTTCTCCCGCTGTATTTGTATCTACTGGAGTTTTGTATTCATACGTTGCGTTCTCTGGTAACTCTGAAACATTTCCTATGCTGTCTTTTGCGTTCGGTGTTTCTCCTTTGTTTACCTCTTGTGTTTTCTCTGTTGGTGTATATTTATCCGCATCTTTTTCTTTAACGATTACTTTGACTGGTACTTCGTCTTTTGTTCCGTCTGGATAAGTCACAACTACTATTGCATCTTTTTCTCCTGCTGTATTTGTATCTACTGGAGTTTTGTATTCATACGTTGCGTTCTCTGGTAAGTCCGAAACATTTCCTATGCTGTCTTTTGCGTTCGGTGTTTCTCCTTTGTTTACCTCTTGTGTTTTCTCTGTTGGTGTATATTTATCCGCATCTTTTTCTTTAACAGTTACTTTGACTGGTACTTCGTCTTTTGTTCCGTC
>NZ_JACBYC010000127.1 GCF_013415425.1 Gemella sp. GH3
GTATTAAAAAAGGGGAATATTATTCTTAGTAAAATAATTTCAAAAATAAATAAACATAAATATTAATATTTTATAAGAGATAAATATATATTGTAATAGAATAGATTTGTATTTCTTTTGAAAACATAAAAAGAAAAATACGCTATTATTTTACTTTATTAAATACAATTGTACTATCAATAAATACAGTAATATTTTTATGAATTTATATTGACATAGAAAAAGATATGTGTTTAAATTAAATTGTAAACAATTTCAAAAATGCAAAATATTTACAGAAATAATTCAATTGAAAAATTCAATCCGGATATAAATTTTAAAACAGTTGTATTTCTTGAGAATACATTAAATAAAAAATAGGAGGCTCAATATGGGTACTAACAATCTAAAAAAAATACTATCAAAAAGTATTGAAGAATTAAAAGAAAAAGGACTATATAATGAAATTGATGTTTTAGAAGGTGCTAATGGTACTACTATAAAAATCAATGACAGAGAGTTTATAAATTTATCTGCTAATAACTATTTAGGATTAGCTACAAGAGAAGATGTGAAAGAAGCTGAAATAAAAGCGGTAAAAGAATATGGTGTAGGAGCTGGTGCTGTTAGAACAATTAACGGTACTTTGAAGATTCATAAAGAATTGGAAGAAACTATAGCAAAATTCAAGAAAACAGAAGCTGCTATTGCTTTTCAATCAGGATTTAATTGTAATATGGCGACAATTCCTGCAATTGTAGGAAAATCAGATGCTATTTTATCAGATGAGTTAAATCACGCATCGATTATTGATGGTTGTAGATTATCAGGTGCTAAAATTATTAGATGTAAACATCAAGATATGGATGATTTAAGAGCCAAAGCTAAAGAAGCTATTGATAGTGGGCTTTATGGAAAAATTATGTATATTTCAGATGGTGTTTATTCTATGGACGGAGATGTTGCGAAAATACCAGAAATTGTAGAAATAGCAAAAGAATTTGGTCTAATTACTTATATTGATGATGCTCACGGATCTGGAACTATGGGTAAAGGAGCGGGAACAGTAAAAGAGTTTAATGCTTCTAGTGACATAGATATTCAGGTTGGTACATTGTCAAAAGCGGTAGGAGTAGTGGGAGGATATGTAGCAGGTAGTAGAGAATTAATAGATTGGTTAAAAGTTAGAGGTAGACCGTTCTTATTCTCTACATCACTTACTCCTGGAGCAGCAGCTGCAGCTAAGAAATCAATAGAAATTATTTCGTCTGAACCAGAATTAGTAGAAAAACTATGGGAAAATGCTAATTTCTTGAAACGTGAATTAAAAAATCTAGGTTATAATATTGGAGTTTCTACAACACCTATAGTTCCTGTTATTATTGGAGATGAAAATAAAACACAAATGTTTTACAAAAAATTAAGAGATAATAACATATATGCAAAATCTATAGTATTTCCAACTGTTCCATTAGGTACAGGAAGAGTAAGAAATATGCTTCAAGCTGGACATACAAAAGAGATGCTAGAAGAAGTTGTACGTGTTTACGAAAAAATAGGAAAAGAATTAGAAATAATATAATAAATTTATAAAATATAAAAAATAAGAGAGGGTTATAAAATGAAAAAAGTATTAGTTACAGGGGCGTTAGGACAAATAGGTAGTGAATTAGTTTTAAGACTTAGAAAAGATTTAGGTGTTGATAATGTAGTAGCTACAGATATAAAAAGAATTGAGGATAACGAAGTAGTTACAGACGGTGTATTTGAAATTCTAGATGTTATGGATTATAATAAATTTTTGCAATTAGCTAAGGATAGTAATGTTGATACAATTATTCATCTAGCTGCCTTATTATCAGCTACTGCTGAGAAAAATCCGCAACTAGGTTGGTCTTTGAATATGCAAGGATTAGTAAATGGATTAGAGGTTGCTAGAGAATTAGATGCAAAATTCTTTGCGCCATCATCAATAGCAGCTTTTGGTAATGATACTCCGAAAGATAATACGCCACAAGATACATTAATGCGTCCTAGTACAATGTATGGTGTAACAAAAGTAGCAGGAGAATTATTATGTGATTATTATCATACAAAATATGGGTTAGATACTAGATCTGTACGTTTCCCGGGGTTAATATCTCACAAAGTTCTTCCTGGTGGAGGTACAACAGACTATGCTGTGCATATTTATTATGATGCATTAAAATATGGTAAATATACTAGCTTTATTGCTGAAGGTACATATATGGATATGATGTATATGGATGATGCTATTGATGCAGTAGTAGATTTATTGAATGCTGATTCAAGTAAATTAAAACATAGAAACAGCTTTAATATTGCAGCTATGAGTTTTGAACCAGAGCAAATAGCAGCTTCAATTAGAAAATATATACCTAATTTTGAGATGGATTATGATGTAGATCCAGTAAGACAAGGTATTGCAAACTCTTGGCCAAATTCAATTGATTCTACTTGTGCAACAGAAGAATGGGGATTTGAACCTAAATTCGATTTAGATAAAATGACAAAAACTATGCTAGATGAATTGTCGAAAAAAGAGATATAATTTTATACAAATAAAGGTTAGGTAAAAAAATGAATAATGAATTAAAAAAGAATATAGGTTTTTTTCCAGCTTTTGCTACAGTAATGGGGACTGTTATAGGTGCAGGAGTATTCTTTAAAGCGGCTATTATTTATAAGACTACTGGTAGTGTAAGTCTAGGTATGTTAGCTTGGGTATTAGGAGGTATTATTACTCTTTGTGCGGGATTAACAGCAGCAGAATTAGCAGCATCTATACCAGAAACAGGTGGTATGATAGTTTGGATAGAAAGAACGTATGGTAAAACTGCTGCTTACTTACTAGGTTGGACGCAAGGTGTAATTTATATGCCGGCTAATATAGCCGCCTTAGCTATCATATTTTCTACTCAAGTATTAAACTTGTTTAATATAAATGTTACTTGGCATATCCCGATAGCTATTTTGGCAGCTACTTCTATTATATTTTTGAATTTTTTAGGATCAAAGGCATCTTCAACTTTGCAAGTAGTTACTACTATATGTAAGTTAATACCTATAGGGTTAATAATAGTCTTCGGATTAATCAAGGGTGACGTTCAAAGTATTTCATTGCTACCAACTAGTGAGAATATAGGTGGTGCAGGTGGTAATACAATTAGTTTGCTTGGTACAGCTTTATTAGCTACTATGTTTGCTTATGATGGTTGGATTAATGTAGGTGCTATGGCAGGAGAAATGAAAAATCCTAAAAAAGATTTACCTAGAGCTATAATTTTTGGACTTACAGCTATTATGGTAGTATATGTCTTAATAAATATAGCATTTGTTACAGCTTTACCTATATCAGAGATAGCAGGTAATCCTAATGCAGCTAGTGATGTAGCAGTTAAATTGTTTGGGCCTTTTGGTGGTAAATTAATCACAATAGGTATATTAGTTAGTGTTTATGGAACAATTAACGGGTATACTATGGCTGGTATAAGAATACCGTATACTTTAGCTAAAGAAAATTTAATACCAAAATCAAACTTGATTGCTAAATTAAATAAACATTCTATACCTGTAAACTCTGGATTAATAATTTGGATTGTATCTGTAGTTATGATATTCTCTGGGCAATTTGATATGCTAACAGATTTATTGTTATTCGTTATATGGATGTTCTATACGCTGACATTCTTAGCTGTTATAATTTTGAGGAAAAAAGAACCAGAATTAATTAGACCTTACAGAGTGCCATTGTATCCTATTATTCCGGGTGTAGCTATAATTGGAGGATTGTTTATCCTAGTAAATACATTGCTTACTCAGACATTATTAGCTTTAGGGGGAACAGTATTAATGTTAATTGGATTGTTCTTCTATAAGGAATTAATAAATAAATACAAATAATTTAGTAAATAATAAAACTCTATTACTTAAATCTAAGTAATAGAGTTTTTACTTCGTATTCTAAATAAATATTTTTTATTTATTTTTTTTGAGTTTTCTTAGCTTTCTCTTTCTTTTGAGGTTTATTATTCTCAGGATACATAACTTTGTCTACTAAACCATATTCAAGAGCTTCTTCAGCAGTTAGATAATTATCTCTTTCTGTATCTCTTTCTATAGCTTTTATCGTTTGTCCTGTTCTATCTGCTAATATTTTGTTTAAACGAGCTTTAGTTCGTAGAATATGACGAGCGGCTATTTCTATCTCTGTAGCTTGACCTTGTGCTCCTCCTAAAGGCTGGTGAATCATAACTTCTGCATTAGGAAGACAGTAACGTTTTCCTATAGTACCTGCCGCTAGTAAGAATGCTCCCATACTAGCTGCCATACCCATACAAAT
The DNA here is from genome assembly GCF_013415425.1 of Gemella sp. GH3. GTDB lineage: Bacteria > Bacillota > Bacilli > Staphylococcales > Gemellaceae > Gemelliphila. Next base: position 4,343 of record NZ_JACBYC010000127.1, read on the forward strand.
AGTAACAACGTCACATTTAATATGTTGCATAGTGTCATATATAGCAAAACCTGCTGTAACACTACCTCCTGGTGAATTAATATAGAAGTATATATCTTTTTCGCTATCTTGTGCTTCTAAAAATAGTAGCTGACTAACTATTGAGTTAGCTACTTGATCGTTAACGTCTGATCCTAAAATAATTATTCTGTCTTTTAGAAGTCTTGAATAAATGTCATAAGCTCTTTCCCCTTGAGATGTTTGCTCGATAACTGTAGGGATTAAATTCATATGCTATTTTCCTCCTTGAAAATCTATTAGCTATATTATACTGTACATATAAATATTATTCAATAGTACGAATTTACAATATATAAGAATGTTCCTTAAAATTACCCATAATAGTATTAATGCTATTTACTGTTATGAATGCTTTTGGGCAATTTTTATTTATTAATTTTTTGAGTGCGTATAGCTCATTTTGTTGAATAACTAGAATAAGCATTTTTCTTTTTTGGTGTGTATAGCTTCCTTCTACATCAATGATAGTGCATCCTCGATTCATTTCTCTGTTTATTATTTCTGCTAAAGAATCAGCATTATCAGATATAATTGTACATTGAATATATGCCGAAATAAATTTCTGGAATGTTCGCATAGTTTGATTTCTAACGAAACTCATAATAACAGCATACATAACATAACGTAAATCAAATGAAATCCAAATTATAGTGTAGATTACAATATCTTGTATTAGGAAAACTGTAGGTAAATTAAGATTATATTTTTTCACTAAAAATTTACCTGTAATATCAGTACCTCCTGTAGATCCTCCAGATATTAAAATAAGACACATTGCTACTCCAGATAAAATTCCTGCAAAAATAGTTGCTACTAGTTTGTCTTGTAAATTTATTGGAGTAATAAGTGTAGGAAGATAATCAATAAGAAAAGATGAAGCTACTATAAAAATAACAGTTATAACCATAAATTTTTTACTAACATACTTAAATCCGATATAAAATAGAGGGATATTAAGAAGTAGCTGTGCAAGTCCTAATTTTATACCTATAGTTTTATTTAAAACTAATGCAATACCTAAAGCACCTCCAGTAGAAAGGTTGTTATAAGGTATAAGTACGCCGGCATATATAGAAAAAATAAATATCCCAATTATCATAAATAAAATGTTTTTTATATGTTTTCTTTTATTAACTTCGTAAATTGTTTCTCTAATCATAGCACATATTCTTTCTTGTGTGTTTTTATAGTATTATTGTAATCGTTATTCATCTAAAAATCAAGATGAATTATCTGTATTAATAGATGATTATTTCTCAATTATTTGATTGTTGGTGGTAAAAAATATCGTAAATTAAAGTTAAAATATATTTATATATAATTTAGAAATAAAAATTAATAATTGCAAATAAAATGTTTTCATTATTTAAAGTTTTTAAATAGTAAATATAATAAAATTTATTTGTTTTGTTTAGAGATAAGGTTGTAATTCTGTATTGAAAGTGTTACAATACAGATGACAACAAAGGGGGGTTGTTTTATGAAAATAAATAAAATTAAAAAGAAACATCCTATAGGATTACAACTAGCTAATTTGTGTACAGGGTTAAACAGCTTTTACACGTACGGAGTTGTAGGATATCTCTTCTTATTTCTAACTTCTTCGGTAGAAGAAAATGGGTTAGGTTTTAGTGTTTCCCAAGCAAGTGACATATACGGAACATATTCCATGTTAGCATTTATGGCTCCGCTTCTTGGAGGTATTTTAGCTGACAGATATTTAGGGTTACAAAAGACTATTGCGTTGGGAACTTTTGCTAGTATATTTTACTATATTAGTTTCATTACTATCCTACCTAGTAATCCTACAAGTGTTACACTATGGATTTGTTTCGGTATAGGTATATTAGCAAGTGGTTTAGGTAAAGGAAATGTAAGTGCATTAGTAGGTGAATTTTATAAAAAAGAAGAACTTACTAGACGTGATGAAGCTTACAGTATATTTTATATGGCTACTAACATCGGTTCATTCCTAGGACCTATTATTGTAGGATATATAGTAGAAACAAAATTTGCAACGTTTAATTCTGCTAATGAAGTAGTTTCTTACGGGTTTAAATATGCATTTTTAACAGCGGCAATATTAAATGTTATTCAATTTTTAGGATTTATATATTTAGCTCCTAAATGGTTAAAAAAAGTAGGTAAGTATCCATCATTCAAGAAAGTAGAGGATAAAGAAGAAAAAAATACTAGTACAGGATTTACTAAAGAAGAAAAAGGACGAATTTTAGCAATGATAATTATGTTTGTGTTTGTAGTTCTATTCTGGAGTGCTTGGTATCAAACTCAAACTTCATTCTCTTTACTAGCTAAGAATTTAGTAGATAGAAGTATTTTTGGATTTACTATGCCTATTTCGTGGTTAATTTCATTTAATGGAATTTTATGTGTTGTTCTTGCTCCAGTTTTGGCGAAATTATGGGTTAGATTAGATGAGACTAAGAGAGGCGATTTATCTGTTTCTGCAAAAATGGCGTTAGGTATGATTTTATCTGGTATAGCTTTTGGTGTTTTGGTTGTAGGTCTTAATACTTTAGGAGGTGTAACTGATGGAAGCTCTAAGATGAGTATTTGGTATATTCTACTAGCTTATTTACTACTAACAGTTGGAGAGCTGATGCTATCTCCTATAGGTATGTCATTATTTAATAAGTTATCTCCAGCAAAATATTCATCTTTTGTAATGGCAATTTGGTATCTGTCATTTTCGCTAGCTAATAAAATATCGTCTAAATTGACTGGATTTACTGAATCTTTAGGATTTACAAAACTTTTTGGGTTTATAGCGATAGTAGTAATAGTATTTGGAGTTATCTTATTGCTTCTAAAAGGTTATCTTGAAAAACTAATGGCGTTAGAAAAATTTAAAGATAAATAGTAATATTTTCAAGGCTGATATAAAAAATCAGTCTTTTTTATCTCCTTAAATAAAGAAAATATAATTTTAATGTAAATATATTAGCTGTTTTTATGTATATATACTTTAAATATTGAAAAAAATTTTAATAAATGATATTATATTATTGAAAAAATATTGTAAGGAAGAATTGATGAAAGATAGTAAAAAGCAGAAATATTCTAATATCATAAAAACATTAGTTCAAATGATATTTGGAATAATAATTGTAACAATGCTTTTTTCTTATTTTAAAAAAGAAATAGATAAGCTTGATTTTAATAAGATAGAAATGTTGATATCTAATTTAGGAGTATATACCTTTTTATTTATAATACTTCTAGGAATAGTGGGTATAGCTATTCTTTCTTTTTATGACTTTTTAGTCCTAAGGGTAATTCCTATAAAAGAAAGTTTGAAATATACTAAGGTGTTTAAGGTTAGCTTTATGACTAACTCACTTAATATGATTTTAGGTTTTGGTGGTATTATAGGGGCTGGATTAAGATATTATTGTTATAAGCCTTACTCTAAAGATAATAAGAGCCTGCTAATAGCTATTGGAATGATATTAATATCTATGTTATCAGGGCTAAGTATGTTAGCTATTTTGGTAGTTTTGGACTTTTTACCGGGTGCAGATTTATATAGCGATTATTCTATATTTTATTACTTTTTATTGTTGATGACGTTATTTTTACCTATATATTTATTTATCAATATGAAAAATCCTAAGATAAAAAATGATCGTTATTTATCTATAAAATTGGCTATTATTTCTTTTTTAGAATGGATATATGCAGCTTTTTTAGTATTGTTTATATTATATATTTTTGAGGGGAGTTTTATATTTGGTAAAGAATCTCGAATTCTAGGTGTAATAGTAGTTGCCTCTATTGCAGGTTTATTATCAATGGTTCCAGGAGGAGTTGGGACTTTTGATTTTTTAGTTATTATAGGGTTGAAAAATCTAGGATTTAAAGGGGAGATAGTTGCTGCAACTATATTTGTGTATAGATTATCTTACTATGTAGTTCCTTTTATAATAGGTACTATATTATTTATAATTGAGATATTAATTCAGATTTTTAGAAAATTTATTAGTAAAAAGGAGGGAATCTAATGATTTTAAACATAATATATTTTGTATCATCTTATTTAATAGGAAATATATTAGGTGGTAATGTTTTAAAACATTTTTATAAAGAGGACATCTCTAGTAAAGGTTCTGGTAATATCGGTGCAAGAAATGCTGGTAGAGTACTTGGAACTAAAGCATTTTTATTTGTTGCCACTATAGATTTATTTAAAAGTTTTTTAGTAGTAATATTACTTAAGATATTAAATGTAGATATTTTTATTATAACAATTTGTTTATTTTTTGTAGTTTTAGGTCATGTTATGCCGATATTAAACTCTTTTAATGGAGGTAAAGGTGTTGCAACTTTTGTAGGAGGGATAGTTGCACTATCGCCTAATTTGTTGTTTGTATTTATTTTAGGTTTTTTATTAATAGCTTTTATTACAAGAAGTGCTACTATAGGTTTTTATAGTACTTTGCCTATGTTAATATACATATACTATATGGATTTTAAATCGTGGCAAGGTTCTCTAGTTTTTATTATAACTATCATTATATTATTTGTAGTTTCTATAAACGATACAACAAATGCTTTTAATAAATATTTTATGAAAAAACAGATGAAAAAATAATTAAAAATACACTCATCATTAATTTATATGATGAGTGTATTTTTTATAAATATATTTAAAATGTGAATAATTGTATAATAATATCAATTTTTATGTTAAAATAGTATTGTAGATGGTTTTGTGAGGTGATTTATGACAAGCATAATAGTTAGAAATTTAATGAAAGAATATGGTTCAGGTAGTAACAAGGTAATTGCTAATAAAAATATAAATTTTGAGATAAATGACGGTGAGTTTGTTGTAATATTAGGGCCTAGCGGTGCAGGGAAAAGTACACTTCTAAATATATTAGGAGGAATGGACTTTGCAACAAGCGGATTAGTGAAAATATTTGGTAAAGATATTACTAAATTTAATGATAAACAACTAACCAAATATAGAAGAGAAACTATCGGTTTTGTCTTTCAATTTTACAATTTAATTCCTAATTTAACAGTTTTAGAAAATGTCGAGTTGACTACACAAATAGTAGATAATTCTAAAGACGCATTAGATATTTTAAAATTAGTTGGTCTAGAATCAAGAAAAAATAATTTTCCTTCACAAATATCAGGGGGAGAGCAACAAAGGGTTTCTATAGCTAGAGCTATAGCCAAGAATCCAAAGATTTTGCTCTGTGATGAACCTACGGGAGCATTGGATCATAATACAGGAAAAGTAATTCTAAAAACTTTGCAAGAATATTGCAGAAATGATAATAAAATAGTTATAGTAATAACACACAATAGTAAAATAGCAGAAATAGCTGATAAAGTTATAGAAATATATGATTCTAGTGTTAGAAAAATTACTATTAATAATAATCCAAAAGAGATTAATGAAGTTGAGTGGTAATTATGAGAGTTATTAACAAAGATTTGTTACGAGAGATAAGAAAAACTAAAGCTAAGTTTCTATCAATTACGATAATAATGTTTTTAGGAGTTTTTGTATTTATTGGATTGAATGAAGTTCCATCTACAATGAATAATACGCTAAATAAGTATTTACTACAATCTAATATGTATGATATAAAAGTCAGTAATGATATGCTTATGTCTCAAGAAGATGTTAAGTACTTGCAGGAAATTCCAGAAATAAGTAACACAGAAGTTTATTATCAGGCAGAAAGCAAAGATGATAAATATAGATTTAATATAAAAATTCAATCTTTAAATGAAAATATTGCAAAGCCTAAATTAATAGATGGGAGGTTACCTAGTAACTCTTCTGAAATAGTTTTGACCGAAGCTTTAAGTGATAAATATCAAGTAGGGGATATCGTTAAATTTTCTGATTTAAAGGATTCTAAGATAAGCTTGAAAAATTTAGAATACAAAGTAGTCGGATTTGTTTATGGGATAGATTTCCCAGAAAATTCTACTAATAATAAAAGTAATGTAAATTTTTTTGGATATGTTCAGAAAGAAAACTTTTCTTCTGATAGTGTTAATGGAATAACTATATTGCTAAGAAATATAGATAGAACAGACTTAACTACAGATAGTTACTATGATAGTGTCAATAAGCATCGTGATAGTATAATTCAAAAACTGGAATCTTTACAAAAAAATAACGATTATAAAATTCGTAGTAATACAGATGAAAAATTACAAGAAGATAGTCAAAAGATACTAGATTCCAAAGAGAAACTTAATTATGCTTATGAACAAATGAAAAATTTACCTAGTCCAGAATATGAAAATCAAAAACAAATTTTGGATAATCAAAAAATAGAATTGGAAAATCAAGAACAGTTGCTAAACACTTATAAAAAGCAGATGGAGACATTAACTTATCCAAAATACAATGTCGAAAGTATAAAGGGGAATTCTTATTATAAACAATTTATAGAGTCTGCAAAAAGTTTATTGTCTATATCTAACATTTTTTCAATTTTCCTATTTTCTGTTTCCATTCTAGTTTCATTAACTACTATTTCTAGAATGGTTGATGAAAATAGAACTAATATGGGTACGTTAAAGTCTCTAGGATATAGCAATTTCCAAGTTTCTAGAAAGTATTATATTTACGGTTTTTTATCAACACTTATTGGAGGGATTATAGGTACTATACTATCTTATTTAATAATAGTTCCTATAATATATGATTCTTATGCCAATTTATTAACTTTAAAGAATCCTCAATTAGTGTTTACAAAATCAACTATATTTATGGCTATTTTTATTTCTATTATTTGTGTTATATTAGCAGTAACTTTACCTATATATAGAAATTTAAAAGAAAGTCCATCTAACTTACTAAGACCTAAGTCGCCTAAGGAAGGATCTCGTGTATTTTTGGAATATTTACCATTTATTTGGCGTAAATTATCATTTTTACATAAGGTAACATTTAGAAACATTTTTCGTTATAAAGTTAGAATGCTTATGACTATTTTAGGCGTTTTAGGCTGTACAGCTCTAATGTTTATAGGTTTTGGTATAAAGTTTAGTGTTATGAATGTTTCTAATGAACAGTTTAATAATATTACGAAATATGATTTAGCAGTAACTTATAATCCTTATATATTGGATAGTGACAGAGATAAAATATTAGAAGTGTTGGGTAATAAAAGTAATGTAGAGAGTAGTAAAGAAATACAGCTCCAGAAAGCGACTATACAAAAAGACAATGATATTTTAGATAATTTATCAATGATTGTGTCCAAAGGTAATTTGCAAGATTACATAATTTTAAAAAATAATGATGGAGTCTTAGATCATCCTAAAGATGGTGCAATAATTAATGAAAAACTTTCTTACTTGTATGATTTAAGTGTAGGTTCTACTATAGATATAGTTGTTGATGATAAATCTTATAGTGTTAAAGTTTCAGGAATAAGTAAAAATTACTTTGGACATACTATATATATATCCGATGAATATTATGAGCAGTTGTTCCAAAAAGATTATATGGCTAATAGTTTTTTAGTCAAAAATTACAATGATAAAGCTAAAGTAGAAGAGGTAGTATCATTGTTAGAAAAAGATAAAAATGTTGTTAATATTTTAAATCAACAAAGTTTTAAAGAAACATTTGATAATTTTGTTGACGGAATAGATGTTATAGTTTTAGTTATAGTTCTATGTTCGGTCACTTTAGCAATAGTTGTTCTGTACAATCTAATAAATATAAATCTTTCAGAACGAATTAGAGAGCTATCAACAATAAAGGTTCTAGGATTTTACTCCAAAGAAGTTACTATTTATGTCTTTAGAGAAATATTTTATTTAACATTAATAGGTATAGCTCTGGGTAACTATGTTGGATATGTAATGTATAAAAAGATTATTCTGGATCTTTCTGCAAGAGATATGTTATTTGAAACATCTGTATCTATGTACGTATATATAATAACTAGTATAATAACTCTAACGGTAACTAGTATTATAATGGTTATAGTGCATAGATATTTAAAAAATATTAATATGATTGAAGCATTGAAATCTGTGGAGTAAAATAATAGTTTGGTAATTAAAAAGGAGATAGGAATGAAAAAATTTGATGATAATTATATTTTAGTTTCGGATATGGTCGAAGATGAGTATTATCCTAATTTTCTTGTAGAGAAAGTACAAGATATAATAAAGAAAGTTATAACTGTTTTAGAAAGTGGAGAAACTAATATAGAAGTTATTCAAGAATATCTTGATGAAATGACCATAGAAATAAATGATATTCAAGAACAATTTGAAGAGAATAACAGTGAAATAGAAAGTATAGCTAGAGATAGTATAGCTGTTACAATAGAGTATATATTAGAATGGTTCAATATAAATATTGATTTGGAAACAGCACTTCAAGAAAGAGACTGGTAATAAAAAAATTTAAAGGAGATGTTACAAATGAAAATTTTATTTGCAGGAGCAGGAGCGTTAGGATCAAGATTTGCATATATGTTACACAAAAATGGAGAAGATGTAACATTAATAGACTCGTGGCAAGATCACGTTGAAAAGATAAAAAAAGAAGGTTTAAAAGTTATAATAGATGGAGAAGATTTAGGTAACTTTAATATACCTATATTTTACCCTCATGAGTTAACTGGTAAATACGATGTAGTCTTTGTTGCTACTAAATCTATGCAACTTAGACCAATGTTAGAGACTTTAAAACCTTACTTGAAAGAAACTACTAAAGTTATTTGTATTTTGAATGGTTTAGGTCATGTTGATACATTAAAAGAATATATTAATCCAGAAAATATTTTAATAGGTGTTACAGTATGGACAAGTGGTTTAGGAGGTCCAGGAGTTCTTAATGCTGTAGGTACAGGGAAAACAGAAATTAAACAAGTTTCAGAAGCGGATATTTCAACAGCTAAAGATATAGTTGCCAAATTTAATGAAGCTGGCTTGAACTTAATTTACTCTGATAATGTTTATCAATCTATTTGGCATAAAGCAGGTTTAAACTGTGTTCTTAACGCTTATTGTACAATTATAGATTGTAATATAGGTGAATATGGTTCTTACTCTGAACATCAAAAACTTACAGATATGTTATTAGAAGAAGTTGTATCAGTAGGTATAGCTGAAGGTGTAGATGTTAAACACGATGTTATTTCTGGGAATATAAATAGAATATTCCCACCTACATTAGCAGGATTACATTATCCATCATTATATCAAGATATGAAAAATGGACGTTTAACAGAAATTGATTATTTAAATGGAGCTGTATCTAGACTAGGTAAAAAACATAATATAAAAACACCTGTTTGTGATTTAGTTACTCATATTATTCATGCTAAGGAAGAGATAAATAATAATAAATAACAATCTCATTTTATATATAAAAGGCTGATTATTTAATCAGTCTTTTTTATATACGCGAAAATAAAAAATTTAATTTTGTATATTTTATTAATCTTTACACAACTATATATTTTTGATAGAATAAAAATAATAATTTAGATTAGGAGATGCTATATGTCAAAATTTACAAGGAGATTGTTGCTAGGGGCCGTTTCTGCTCTAGGCGTATACTATTATAAAAATCCAAAGGAAGCAAAGAAACATAAAGACCTATTTTTGAAAAATGTTCAAAGTGGTATAGATAAGTTTAACGAATTAGCAAAGGATAATACAGAAGTTAAAGAAAATAGCGAGGAGTTAGATGATTCTATTGAAATAGAAGTTAATTCTTCTAATGAATCAAGTAATGATACACAGTTAGATAAATTAATCAATGCATTTTCAGATAAAGAAGATGAAAATGAATCATCATTTGAAGAAGTAACTATAACCAAGGAAATAGATGAATATAATACAGATAATGATTCGTTATCAGTTAACTTGGTACTTAATGAAAAAGAGAGTACAAACTTCTCAATTGAGGACAGCGAAGTTAGAGAGATAGTTGCCGAAAATAGCAATAATTTCAATGAATTAGATAATAATGAATTGTTGACGAACTATGTTGATAATATTAAAGAAGATATTAGTATAGAGATAGATAAAAATAATACTAATCTAGAAGTTAATAAAGAATATAGTATTGATAATGATAAGTTTGTAGACGTTATAGAAGATATAGAAGAAAAATTATCTTCAGAAACAGTTGATAAAGTGGAAGAGTATAAAAAAACATCGGAATTAGAAACTTTAGATGAAGATAAATACGATTCAGATATCACAGAAAACAGTATGAGTGATATTATAAAAAAAATAGAAGAAGATAGCACTTTAGAATCAAGTGAAAATAACTATAATGATAGTATGCTAGACTCTGATAACGAAACAAAGAAAGCATTAAAGTCTATAGTGGAATTTTTCTCATCTAAAAATAAGTAAAATAATATAAAATAGTGGTATTTATTGTACTTTGTGTAAAAATATATTGCCACTATTTTTATATTTTGAAAGAATGTGAAGTTTATTATTAAATTTTTTATGAGAGGTGTTATTTAAAATGGTTTTGAAAAAAAACAGTAAATTATTTTTAGTAGTGTTTCTAGGAATGTTATCAGCATTTGGTCCTTTTATATTAGACTTGTATTTGCCAGCACTTCCTATGATGAGCGATTATTTTGGAGTAGACACAACTATTATTCAATTAACATTGACTGGGAGTATGATAGGACTTTCTGTTGGGCAATTAATTATAGGTCCAATAAGTGATAAGGTAGGAAGAAAGTTACCTTTAATATTTAGTTTAATTGTATATATATTAAGTACATTATTTATAGTTATAGCAGATAATGTTTATTTAGTAATTGTTTTAAGATTTATACAAGGATTTTCAGCTGCTGGATCTGTTGTTATTTCTAGGGCGGTAGCTACTGATTTATATGGAGGAAAAGGATTAAAAGAATTCTTTTCATTATTAATGACAATTAATGGATTAGCACCAATTATAGCACCTATATTTGGTGGAATTATTATTCAGTTTACATCGTGGAAAAATATTTTTACTATATTAACTGTATTAGGTATTATATTATTGATTGTATCTTTAAATTTTTCTGAATCGTTAGAGCGTAATAAGAGATTTTCAGGCTCATTGGTAGAAACTTACCAAAAACTATTTAAGATTTTGAAAAATAAATTATTTATAACTTATATACTTGTTCAATCATTTGCAATGTCATCATTATTTGGATATATTTCGGCATCTCCTTTTATTTTTCAAGAAAAATATGGAGTTTCTGCATTCACCTATAGTTTATTTTTCGGATTAAACGGATTGGCACTTATTATAGGTTCAAGGATTTCTAATTTATTCAATAGTAAAAAAGCAATATCTATTGGATTGAAGGTTATGATAATAATAAGTAGTTATATTACTATAACTTTAATATTAAAATTAAATGTTTTATTTGTAGAGTTTGGATTTTTTATTTTATTAATAGGTTTAGGAATTATATTGCCTGCAACTTCATCATCAGCTATGAATTCAGAAAGAGATAATGCAGGAGGAGCGTCTGCTCTTTTAGGATTCTTTCAATTTTTATTTGGAGGATTAGTTTCTCCTTTAGTAGGATTAGGAAATATTTTGTATGCAACTAGTTTGGTACTATTAATAAGTAGTGTGATAGCATTACTTTTATATTCAACTATAAAAGATTAAAATATTAAATTTTAATCTTTTTTATTTTCTTCTAAGGAAATAAGTTTTAAAAATAAAATTATAATAAAATTATACAAAATCTCTTGACAATAAAAATAAGAAGTGATAGACTGTTTAAAGTCTTCTTGAAAGATAAATTTTTTAGAAACAACTACTAAAAAAGTTTCAAAAAAATATTGACAAAAGAAAAAGAAGATGATAGAATATTAAAAGTCTTGACAAGAGACGAACAATAAGCAGAAAAAACTGAATGAATGTTAAGAAAAAAAGATAAAAAAGTTCTTGACAAAGAAACAGAAAAATGATAAACTATAAAAGTTGCAAAAAGCAACGTTTGAACATTGAAAACTAAACGAATAAAGTCAACGTTAATTCCGAGAAAAGAAGTTGAAGAGAAGACAACTAAAAAAACTTTTCAAGAGCAAATCAAGCGAGACAAAGAAATTTGGAGAGTTTGATCCTGGCTCAGGACGAACGCTGGCGGCGTGCCTAATACATGCAAGTCGAGCGAAGATATGTAAGTACTTGTAC
>NZ_JACBYC010000142.1 GCF_013415425.1 Gemella sp. GH3
TATATATACTACTAGTTTCTGAAAACTTAATAAAGAAAAAAAGAATAGATAAACTAACTAGATTATTCTTAGTATATAGTTTATTTATTACATTGGTATATATTTATCAATATAAATTCATGTAAAATTTAATTATGTTTGGAAGTGATAGTTTGAAAAGAGATTCCTTATTTAAAGGAACATTTATTTTAAGTGTTAGTTTAATATTAACGAAAATAATTGGTTTGATTTATATTATTCCGTTTTATGTGATAATTGGCGGTCCGGATAATATGATTCTTTTCAATTATTCTTATAATTATTATGTCTTAATACTAGAATTATCATCGGCAGGGATACCTTTAACTTTGGCTAAACTAGTATCAAAATATAATGAAGAAGGAAATTATGTAACTAGTAGAAAAATTGCAAAAGTCGGATCAACTATTTTATTAGTAACTGGTATTTTAGGATTTTTATTTTTTATATTTGGCTCTGATTATTTGGCAGCTCAGACAATAGCTACTGCTGATAAGAAATTGTTATATAGTGTTGATGAATTATCATTAGTAATTAAAACTTTAAGTTTGGCACTGCCTTTTGTTATGATAAGTTCTGGCTTAAGAGGAATATTTCAAGGACATGAGATAATGATGCCAACAGCAATGTCTCAATTTGTAGAACAAGTAATAAGAATTGTAGTTATGCTTGTTGGTGCATATTTAGTGATGAACATATATGGTAATGTAGTATATGCTAACGCTGTTGCCACTTTGGCTACTGGTATAGGAGCAATAATATCAGTATTAATATTACTATATTATTATAGAAAATATAAAAACTCTTTGGACTTTAACCAAGATAATAATGTATATTCTAATGATGTAAGTACATTTAGTATTGTTAAAGAAATTTTTTATGTTGCAATACCATTTATGATAGTTTCTTCATTTTTCTCTATCCTAACATTAATTGATCAAAATACTTTAATTCCTGTTATGGATAAAATAAATTTAGCTCATGTAGCAGAAAAAGAATTTAATATTTATAATAATTTTGTAAACAAATTAGTTATGATTGCAGTGTCATTAGCGCCAGCTTTTACAGGAGCTTTCTTGCCAGCTATTACTAGACTTTATGCAAAAAAAGACTTTGATATGCTTAGTGAACAGATAAATAAAGTTTTATTAGCATTGTTGATGTTAGTTATTCCCGCTTTAGTGGGGATGTACGCACTAGCAGAACCTCTGTATTTAGCTTTTTATTCTCCAGAGCCTAGAGCAGTTTATTTTATGCATATTTATATTCCACTAGCATTGTTATATTCATTATATGGAATGACTGGAATTATTATGCAGGCTATAGATAAGCAAACATTAAATGTTTTAATAATAATCTTAGGGTTACTATTTAAATATTCATTGAATGAACAATTTATTCTGAAATTCGAAACTAGTGGTGCTATATTCTGTTCAATGCTCACATATATTTTAATGATATTTTTGAACATAATGGTAATACATTTTAAAATAAAATTAAAACTTGGACAATTTATTTCAAATTTAACCAAGATTTTTGTTTCAAGTTCTATTATGTTTATATTAATATCTGCAATTTATGACGCTATAATTAGTAATTTTAACATTGTTCAAAAAATAGACAGTGTTATTTTAATCATGATTTGTGCCACAGTAGGTAGTATAATTTATTTCTTTGTACTAACAAAAATGAAATTTTTAAAATATTTATTTGGTAGAAATATAAGTATACTAGCTATAGTAAGGAGAAGATAGTGAGATTAGATAAGTATATTAGTAGTAGCAGTTTGTTAACTAGGTCAGAAGTAAAAAAGGTTATAAAAAAAGGCGTTTTAGTTAATGGAGAATTAATAAAAAAAGCAGATTACAAGGTTGATGAATTAACAGATATTATAGAAGTTTTGGGAGAACGGCTAGAATATAGAGAGTTTATTTATATAATGTTAAATAAGCCACAAGGTATAATTAGTGCAACAGAAGATAAGATTGATAAGACAGTCGTTGATTTGTTAGAAGATAGAGATAGGATTTTAAATCCTTTTCCAGTAGGTAGATTAGATAAAGATACAGAAGGATTAATCTTGTTGACAAATGATGGAGATTTAGCACATAAATTATTATCTCCGAAAAAAGATATAACAAAAAAGTATTATGTCGAAGTAGATAAAGATTTAAACGATAATGATAAAGAATTATTTTTTAAAGGTATTATTCTAGATGACGGATATTTGTGTAAGAGTGCTAAATTGGAAATAATAAGTAATAAAAGGGCATATTTAACCATTTCTGAGGGGAAATTTCATCAAATAAAAAGAATGATGAAAGCTATAAACAGAAAAGTTACTTATTTAAAAAGATTAGAGATAGGGCCGTTAATTTTAGATGATAGTTTACCTTTAGGTAAATATAGGCATCTTTCTAAAAAAGAAATAAATAATTTACAAATAATAAAGGAGAAATAATATGACAATAGATTTTAAATTAGAAGCATTGAAACAAAAAGAAGAATTATTAACAGATTTATTTGAATTATTGAAGATTCGTTCAATTTTGGGTGATGATATAACAGAAGAAACTCCTGTAGGAAGCGGACCGAAAGAAGCACTAGAATTATTCTTGTCGTTTGGAGAGCGTGATGGATACAAAACTAAAATTGTTGATAATATAGCAGGCCATATTGAAATAGGCAAAGGTGACGATTTATTTGGTATTTTAGGGCATGTTGATGTAGTTCCAGTTAATGAAAGTGAATGGACAACACCACCATTTTCTCCAGAAATAAGAGATGGTAAAATTTTTGCTAGAGGTGTTCTTGATGATAAAGGTCCTACGTTAGCTGCTTACTATGCAGTTAAATTGTTAGATAAATTAGGGGTTGAATGGAAAAAACGTGTAAGAGTTATAATAGGTAGTGATGAAGAGACAGGATTTAGATGTGTTAAATCATATTTTGCAAAAGAAGAGCAACCTAGTATAGGATTTACACCAGATGCTATGTTTCCTCTAATATATGGTGAAAAAGCACATGCTAATTTTAGATATAATTTAAAATTTGTAGAAGATAGTCAGGAAAATGACTATAAATTAGTTAAATTAAATGCAGGTTTAGTAAAAAATATGGTTCCTAGTGAAGCAAAAGCAGAGTTGGAAGGAGATATTTCCAATTTAAGTGTTAAATTTAATGATTTTTTAGAAGCGGAAAAACTTTCAGGAGAAATAAAAAATAATACTCTTATAGTTTATGGAAAAGCAGCACATGGATCAACACCTCAATTAGGAGAAAATGCAGCTACAAAACTTGCAGAATTTTTATATAATCTATCATTAGACGTTAATGGTAAGAATTATGTTAAGTTTATTGTAGAAAATATAGCAAATGATCCATTTGGAGAAAAATTAAACTTAAATTATAAAGATGATGAAATGGGAGAAGCTACTTATAACTATGGTATTTTTAGTTATGATGTAAATAGTGCGTTAGTAGAAACAGATTCTCGTTATCCTGCCAAATTTAATTTGTTATATAAACTAAAATCAATTAGTATAGAAAATATAGATATAGATGTCTATAGCAATAAAGAAGCTCATTATGTACCAAAAGAAGATCAATTAGTACAGACATTATTAAAATCTTATAGAAATCACACTGGAGATTATACTAGTGAGCCAAAAGTAATAGGTGGTGGTACCTATGCTAGATGCTTGAAAAAAGGTGTTGCGTTTGGAGTGTTACTTCCTGGAAGAGAAGATACTATGCATCAAGCAGATGAGTATATGTTTGTAGACGATTTAATATTATCTGTAGCAATATTTGCAGAATCTATTTATGAATTATGTTGTAAGTAATAACAAAAGATAATTAAGAATAATATTGACAATTATTTTTAATTGTCTTTTATTTTTTAAAAATAAATTTTTAGGAAAATATTTTATATTAATTATTGTAAACAAATATAAAATAAAGTTTTTTATTAATTGAATATATATTTTATTAAATTTTGTTGAAATATTTTTGATAATTTTAATATTAATGAAGTAAAGTAATCTTGAAAAAAATTTCTAAAAATTGTAAAATAGGTATGCGATGTTTAAGTAATTTATAGGAAAGGAGGGGTAGAGTTGACAAAAGAATATTATCAAATGGGCTGGACACTAGGTGATTACAGTGAAGACTATTACTTTTCCAGGCTGAATAATGATTATTTTATTAAAATAAATACTACCCCTCTAATAGCAGCTCTTTCTGCAGAACAAATAGTACCTAGACTAAAATGGACTAAGCGTCTTAGTAATGGTGATGTAGTCACTGCACAAGATTTTGAAAATGGTAGGAATCTCAAAACAGAAGAGATGACCGATAATAGAATACCAAAAATTTTAAATAAAGTTCATAGCTCACAAAAGATTAAAAGAATTATGCAGGCTCAAGGATACCAAGAGCAAACAGCTTTAAATTCATTTAGTAATTTAAAGAGTGTAATTTCTAAAGAATTATTAGAAAATAAAGATATAGCTATGGCTTTTAATTATTTAGAAAATAATATTCCAAAAGATGGTGAGTTTGCTCCTTGTCATGCTGATTTGCATAAAAATAATTGGTTATTATCAAATTCTAATAAATTGTTTTTAGTGGATTGGGAACACGCTATATTAGGAGATCCTGCTATTGATATATCTTTTATTCTTTATAGATATATCCCACAAGAAAATTGGTCTACGTGGTTAGCAGATTACGGTCTAGAAATAACTTTAAGTTACCGTTTGAAATTAAAGTGGTACATAGTGTTCCAAAGTATGATTATGGTTATTTGGTATTACGAAAAAAGACAACTTTCTGAAATGAACGAATGGTTAGTCTTTATAAATAAAGTATTTTTTGAATATATTTAAATAAGAGATAATAGTAAAATCTGTTATCTTTTATTTTTTTCTTTATTATGGTATTATACTAACAAAATATTATTCTTTATGATATAATAATGATTAATTGGCAGTAGAGAGGATAATTAATGAGTTATAGTTTTATAAATATACATACTAAATCTAAAGTAGTTTTAGAAACAGATAAATATTTAATACATAGAAGAATAAAATCCAATATATCGTATAGTGATAACTATCTAGAAATAAAAACTTTACCAGAATCTACTGAAGATATAGATTACTATGTTTCTTCATGTAGAGATTTTTTTCGTGATAAAGGTGTTAACTTCATTCATTTAGCTTTGCCTGAAGATGCCGAACTTCCTAAAAAATTAGTTAAATACTTAAAAAATGAAGGATTTAATGAAATATCTTTTGATCTTTTTACACTTAATAAAAAGGATACAAATTTTATAAAAGATAGTGATTATACTATAGAGATATTAGATAAAGTTGATTATGCACAGTATCTAGAGTTTAACTATGCTATTGATTTGGAAATAGCCAACAAAGAATGGGCAGATTATAATAAAGATAATATTTATGATAATATTCGATCTGAAAATATTATACAAGTAGTAGCTAAGGATAAAAATAAAATAGTAGGTATTGTTAATATAATATTGAGCGATGATTATTTTGAAATAGATGCACTTTATGTAAAAGAAAATTATAGAAGAAAAGGAATAGCATCACATATTTTGAAGTTTGCTATTGAAGAATTTGATAAAGAAAATATTATATTAGTAGCAGATTCTGCTGACACACCGAAATATATATATCAAAATATAGGATTTAAAAAAGAAGCTTTTCAAAAATACTATTTAAAAAGTCAATTATAGCAACTAGTTATTACTAGTTGCTTATTTTTATAAAAAATAGTAATTAGTGATATTATAATATTGCAAACATAATGGGAAATTGTTATAATTGAATAGCTATATATATTTTATTTAGGAGGGCGTTTATGTCTACAATAGTAATAGTTGGATCACAATGGGGAGATGAAGGGAAAGGAAAGATAACTGACTTTCTTGCAGAAAAAGCTGATGTTATAGCTCGTTATCAAGGAGGAAATAATGCAGGTCATACTATAAAGTTTGATAACAAAACATATAAATTACAGTTAATTCCTTCAGGTATTTTTAATGAAGATAAGTTATCAATTATAGGTAATGGTGTAGTAATTGATCCGAAATGGTTAGTAGGAGAAATAACTAAGTTAAAAGAGACGGGAGTTACGTGCAAAGGTCTTAGAATTTCTAACAGAGCACATGTCGTATTACCTTATCATTTAAAACTTGATGAATTAGAAGAATTACGACGTGGAGAAAATAAAATTGGTACCACAAAAAAAGGTATTGGTCCAGCTTATGTAGATAAATATAAACGCTGTGGAATAAGAATAGCAGATTTATTAGATGCAGACTTATTTAGTAGAAAATTAAAACAGAACTTAGAAGAAAAAAATGAATTATTTGAAAAAATATATGGATCAGAAGGTTTTTCTGTTGATGAAATATTTAATGAATATTTTGAATATGGGAAAAAACTAGCTGAGTATGTAACAGATACTTCAAAATTATTAGAAGATGCAAAAGATAATAAGCAAAACATTTTATTTGAGGGAGCACAAGGAGTTATGTTAGACATTGATCATGGAACATACCCTTACGTAACATCTTCTAATCCTAGTGCAGGAGGAATCACTGTCGGAAATGGTTTTGTACCTACAACGGGACTGAAAGTTTTAGGTATTTGCAAAGCATACACTTCTAGAGTAGGAGATGGTCCGTTTCCAACGGAATTATTTGATGCAGTAGGAGATCGTATAAGAGATATAGGAAATGAATACGGAACAGTTACAAAACGTCCACGAAGAATAGGATGGTTTGATACTGTTGTTATGCGTCATTCTGCACGAGTTTCAGGTATTACAAATTTATCAGTAAACTGTTTAGATGTTCTTAGTGGGTTAAAAGAAATCAAAATATGTACAGCTTACGATTATAATGGAGAAATACTTACAGAATATCCAGCAAATGAAAATATTATCAAAGATTGTAAACCTATATACGAAACTTTACCAGGTTTTTCTGAAGATATTACAGGTGTAACTTCATTAGAAGAACTTCCTGATAATGCAATAAATTACCTAGATAAAATAGAAGAATTAGTAGGTGTGAAGATTTCTGTATTCTCTACAGGACCTGATAGAACACAAACTCATTTATTAGAAGATTTGTGGCAATAATTTAATAAGGAGCTTACTAGCTAATTTGTAACAAATAAGTAATAAGTTAGTGGTAAGCTCTTATATTATTAAAGTTAAAAGAAACTGATGATATAAAAATATTTTTAATATTAAATTGAAAATTTATTAATAGAAGCATAAAGAAGAGGTAACAATGAAAGATTATTTGATAAGAGGGCTAGCACTAAATAAAGAAGTTAGATTTTTTGCAACCAAAACTACAAATTTAGTAGAAGAAATAAGAAAACGTCATAATGGATATCCTACAGCAATGGCAGCAGTAGGAAGAGTTGCTACTGTAACTGCTATGATGGGAGCAATGCAAAAAAGTGGCGATAGTGTAGATGTAAGAGTACGTGGAAATGGAAAGATAGGTAAAATACTTGCTACAGCTAATGAATTAGGAGAAGTTAGAGCATATGCTACAAATATGCAACTTCATTTACCTAGTAATGATCAAGGGAAATTAGATGTTAAAGGTGTTGTTGGAACGACAGGAGAAATAGTCGTTATAAAAGACTTGGGGTTGGTAGATAAATATACTACAACATCACCAATAGTTTCTGGAGAAATAGCAGAAGACTTTACATACTATTTTGCAATGAGCGAGCAAGTTCCATCTGCAGTATCTTTAGGTGTTTTAGTAGATGTAGACAATACAATTTTGGCAGCAGGAGGATTTATTATACAAGTTCTACCACAAGCTAGTGAAGAAACTATTACTAAATTAGAAAATGTAATAGCAAATATCAAGCCAATATCTACATTAATTAATGAAGGAAATACCTTAGAAAATATAGTAGAATTATTATTTGGTGATGATTATACTATATTGAATGAAAATAATATAGAATTCAAATGTAATTGTTCGAAAGAAAAATATTCTTCAGCTTTATTAATTCTAGGAAAAGATGAACTTGTTGATATGTTAAACGAGGAACAAATAGAGACTGTATGTTCATTTTGCAATAACAAATATATTTTTACGATAGCAGAAATTCAAGAATTGATTGACAGTTTATAGTAATAGATTGATAATAAAAAACAATTTCAATTTCTATTGAGTTTTTAATAATATTTTGGTATCATATATAGAAAAATATAACAAATTAAGGAGAGTAACTGTGAAACTTTTAGAACAAATGGTAAAAAATGATGGCAAGATATATTCTGGCAATGTCTTAAAAGTAGATTCGTTCATAAATCATCAAATAAATGCTAAACTTATGATGGATATGGCAAAATCTTTTTATGATTATTTTAAGGAAGAAAAAATTACAAAAATACTAACTATTGAATCAAGCGGGATAGCTCCAGCTATATTAGTAGCTAGTTTATTTGATGTTCCTATGATTTTTGCAAAAAAAAGTAGACCTATAACATTAGATCATAATTCTTTCTATTCAGCAGAAGTCCATAGTTACACTAAAAATATAACAAATACAATAATTGTTTCAAAAGATTTTTTATCTAAAGAAGATAGAGTTCTAATAATAGATGATTTTTTGGCAAACGGACAAGCAGTTTTAGGGCTATCACAGTTAGTTAATCAATCAAAAGGAAAAGTAGTAGGTGCAGGAATTTTGATTGAGAAAAGTTTTCAAAATGGAAGAAAATATTTAGAAGATAATGGTATTAAAGTATGTTCTTTATGTAGAATTTCTTCGTTAGAAAACGAAAATATTGAATTTAACATAGCAGATGACGAAATTAGATAGGAGAAAATTATATGTGGGAAAATAAATTTAAAAAAGAAGGATTAACATTTGATGACGTACTTTTAGTACCTGCTAAAAGTGATATATTACCTAAAAAAGTTGACTTGAAAGTAAATTTAACAGATAATTTAAGACTATCTGTACCTATTTTATCCGCTGCAATGGATACAGTAACAGAACATAAAATGGCTATTGCTATTGCTCGTGAAGGTGGATTAGGAGTAATTCATAAGAATATGACTATAGCTGAGCAAGCAGAAGAAGTTCTAAAAGTAAAACGTTCAGAAAGTGGTGTAATAACAGATCCATTCTATTTAACACCAGAATGTTTGGTAGAAGATGCAGAAGATTTAATGCAACGTTATAAAATTTCAGGAGTGCCGATAGTAAATAATAAGCAAGATAAAGAATTAGTAGGTATACTAACTAATCGTGATTTGCGATTTTTAACAGAATACAGCACACCTATAGCAGACGTAATGACAAAAGAAGACTTAATTACAGCAGCAGCTAATACTACATTAGATGAAGCAAGCTATATTTTACGTAAACATAAAATAGAAAAATTACCGTTAATAGATGAAGAAGGTAAATTGTCAGGTTTAATTACAATAAAAGATATAGAGAAATTGGCAAAATATCCTAATTCAGCAAAAGATAGATTTGGTAGATTATTAGTAGCTGCTTCTGTAGGTATTACAGCAGATACTTTTGAAAGAGTTGAAGAACTTGTAGCTGCAGGTGTTGATGCTATAGTTGTAGATACAGCGCATGGGCATTCAAAAGGTGTAATTGACTTAGTAAAAGCTCTTAGAAGTAACTATTCAGAATTAGATATAATAGCCGGGAATGTTGCAACAGGAGAAGCGGCTAGAGAATTATTTGAAGCTGGAGCAGATGTAGTAAAAGTTGGAATTGGTCCAGGATCTATATGTACAACACGTGTTGTGGCAGGTGTTGGGGTTCCTCAAATAACTGCAATTTATGATTGTGCTACAGTAGCTAGAGAATATGGTAAAACTATTATCGCAGATGGTGGTATAAAATATTCTGGAGATATAGTAAAAGCCTTAGCTGCTGGAGGACATGTAGTTATGTTAGGTTCTATGTTAGCAGGTTGTGATGAATCTCCAGGAGAATTCGAAATATTCCAAGGAAGAAGATTCAAAACTTATAGAGGTATGGGTTCTTTAGCAGCTATGGAGAAAGGTTCTAAAGATAGATATTTCCAAGAAGATGGTAAAAAATTAGTTCCAGAAGGAATAGAGGGAAGAACACCTTATAAAGGACCACTAAGTGATACTATTTATCAGCTAGTTGGAGGTATTAGAGCAGGTATGGGATATACAGGTTCAAGAAATCTAGAAGACTTACGTGAAAAAGCACAATTTGTTCGTATGACTGGTGCAGGTTTAATTGAATCACATCCTCATGATGTTCAAATTACCAAAGAATCACCTAACTATTCAAAATAACATTTACAAATAAATGTTATTTAATTGTAGAAATATTGTAAATATAACTAGTATTTTAAAATTGTAACTAATATAAATAAATGTTTTCAAAATAGTGATAATTGACGTTATACAGCTGATAATTATCACTATTTTTATTGTTTTTGAAATATAAATTTTTCAATTTAAGTAAAATTATAGTAATCATTATAAAATAAACTATAAAATCTATTGACCAATAAAAATGAAAACATTATAATTAATATAGCATTGGAAAGGAGGGATTCCTATTAATAAAAAAATAATTTCATTATTAACGGTATCATTATCTTTTGTTATATATGAGAATTATTGTAATGCAGAGTATGAAAATTATAATAGCAATTTAGAATTTTTTAATAATAAAATAGAGACAGTAATGATACCTAGCAATAGGGACACTAATTTTACTCCTAAATTAATAATTAATTCACAGGCTAATAGTTTTAATTCTTTGAGTTATACTGTTAGCAATTTGGATTTAAGACGAAATATATATAATTATATAATAATATATAAAATTAACAATCAATATTTAGAAGAAATAGCAAGGTTGCCTATAACTAGCAATGGAGAATATACTATTTCTGATAAATCAATATTAGACAAGTTAACTTACAATAGCAAACTATTTTCTAGAATAGAAAGTTATTCTGTACAAGATGGAAGTATAGTAAAAGTAGGAGAAAGTACTAATAGTAATTTTGTATATACTCCTAAAGAATATACTTTGGAAATTTTAGAAGATAACAAAAATGTATATACTAACAAAATAGTAGATGTTAAAAGTGTAAATAACAATCAACTAAAAATATCTTTTTCTGAATTGAAAAAGTATGATGTAGATAAATACTATACTTATAATGATAGTACAATTTTGGTTGATGGGAATAAAAAAAATATTATCGACAACACGTTATTATTGAATTATTTTGATAATAAAATAACTGTTAATTTAAAAAAACAAGAAGATAATTGGTCACAAGTAAATATAGTTTATCCTGATATATTTAAAGATAGTAATAGTAGCTTTACTGTGAAAAATAATAGTACTATTAAAGATTTACTTAGCAATATAGGTAATTATCAAGATATAGCAAGGCGTTATAATTCAGAAAATTATACATTTTTAGATTATTTTATTGATGATAAGAGTATTGCTTCGTATGCTGGAGCAATAAATAATGCGACAAAAATTACGGCAAAATATAATACCAAAATAACTATAGAATCTGAAATAAAAACAGAAAGTATATATATGAAAACAGGTGACAAATTATCTAATATAGATTTTAGTAGTCACAATCAAAAACATTACAATATTGTAGGTTATAAGATTATAGATAATAGCACAAAGTCTGAGAAAGATGTTTCTTCTTTGGACGATATGGTGGTAGAAAACAGTATAACTATAAAACCAATCTACAAAGTAAAAACTAAGAAATTAATGCTTAGACAAGATGATTATAATAAACGTTTTGGTTTAGTATCGTCAGAACTTGAAAATAAAGACATTGATGTACCAGAAAATCAACCTATAAACAAAGTTTTAGAAAATTTAAAATCGCAAATATCGCCTAAGGAAGGATATGAACTACAGTACAGAATTAATAGAAAACCTGTAACAGAAGATACGTTCATAACAGAAGATATAGTTGTAGAAATATACTTTAAAAAGATTGAAGAAGATTGGGTTAGTATAAAGTTTGTAGGAGTAGGGATTGATAAGTTTTTATCTGACGGTCAAGATGTGTATGCTGGAAAGAAGATAAATAGTATTAATTTACCAACAAGTCAAGAAAATAATAAAGACTTTTTAGGTTGGTTAGCTAATATTGATTACAATATAGAAATAAATAATAAAATAATAAAAAAAGATAAAGATTCTATATTGAAGACTATAGATTTGCAGAATGTTATCACTGAAAAAAGAAAAAATTTGATTTTTACGGCAGTCTATGTTAAACATTACGATATTACCATTGATACTGACGGTAATGGAACATTAGAATTAATTAATAATAATTCGAGTAATGTCTTTACTGTTAAGCAAGATTATAGTATAAAAAATACGTTAATAAATAAAAAATTGTTATTATTTCCTAAATCACACTACAATTTTTCACATCTCACTTCAACATTACCAGTATTAGTAGATAATGGTAATGGCGAAGTTAAGATAATAAACAAAGGTGAAAGAATTAATTTACAAGATTTTTATAATATTGTACCGAAACAAAATTTAACTTTTAAGGTACATTTTAAATTTTATAATGGTATTTTAGACTTAGAAAATATAAAAGAATATGAAGAAGATATTTTTGGAACTAATGATAACAATTATAATAGCAGTATAGAATCTGTGTTGGGTCCACTTTATTTTTTAAGATAAGAGGTGTATATGAATATAGATAAAAATCAATTAGCATTGAATTTTGAAAAAAACGCAACTACGAAAATTAAAGATATTTTGGATACGGTAATTGATTATAAAGATATGATGCTAGCGTACGATTGTGCTATAAAGGAAATCGAAACTAAATTAGATATACTTAATTCTGAATTTAAGGTAAGACATCAACGTAATCCGATAAGTTCTATACAAACTAGATTAAAAAGTACAATAAGTATTTTTGATAAGGTAGACAGGAAAGGTATATCTTTGGATAGAGAAAGTATAGAAGAGTATATAGAAGATATAGCTGGAGTTAGAGTTATTTGTAATTATATTGATGACATATACAAAATTGCTACTGCTTTGATTAGACAGAATGATGTTCAGTTAATACACAAGAAAGACTATATAAAAGATCCTAAATCAAATGGGTATCGTAGCTTACATCTTATAGTAAAAATTCCTGTATTTTTCGCAGATACAACTAAAAATGTAAAAGTAGAAATTCAAATCAGAACTATAGCTATGGACTTTTGGGCTAGTTTAGAACATCAAATGAAATACAAAAAAGTACAATTAGATGATGATAACTTTATATCTAAAGATTTAAAAGAGTGTGCAGAAATTATTTCTAAAACAGATATAAAAATGCAACATATAAGAGAAGAAATAGATAAATTAAAATCTAATTCTAATGAAGAGGACGAATTACTAGAAAAATTGAAAAAAATTGATTTTTCTATATTATAATTTAATATTCCTAAAAAATATATTGACTATCAACTTTTTATGTTGACATCTCTAAAGATATATTATATAATCATTATTGTGTTTATGGGGTGATATTTAATGAAATGGTTAAGATCTTCTTTATTCAAAGATAATAGTGATAAATTTGTTTTTGAAGAAAAAATAGATATTAAAAT
Organism: Gemella sp. GH3; assembly: GCF_013415425.1. Lineage (GTDB taxonomy): Bacteria > Bacillota > Bacilli > Staphylococcales > Gemellaceae > Gemelliphila. The sequence continues at coordinate 13,727 of NZ_JACBYC010000142.1, forward strand.
TGACAATTTTGATTCAGCATTAAAAGGAATTAACGATGTAATAGTCAGAGGTACATTGACTAGAAATGGTCAAGATAAAATAATAGTTAATTTGAAAATTAATGGATTTTATAAAGTATTATCTAGTAGATCGTTAAATGTTTTAGAAGTCCCTTTTGAAATAAATGAAAGGGAAGAATTTATAGATAAAACTATCCTTTATGGTGAGAATGATTATGATACAAACACTATGGATATGTTTATAGACATAACGGATTTAGTAAATGAGTTAATAATCATTAATGTACCAACAAGTTACTATTTAGAAGATGAGCTTGTTGATAAACCTAGTGGTGAAGGTTGGGAATTAGTATCTGATGAAGATTATATTGAAGAAGAGAGAAAGGATAATCCTTTTTCAGCTTTAAGTGATATGTTTAAAGAGAAGTAATTCTCATAATTTAAAATATATTGGAGGAAATTAACTATGGCAGTTCCTTTTAGAAGAACATCAAAAACAGCTAAAAGAAAAAGAAGAACTCATAAAAAATTGTCTGCACCAGCTATTACTTTAGATGCTCAAAGTGGTAACTATGTTATGGGTCACCGTATCGATAAAAAAACTGGTATGTACAAAGGTAGACAAGTTCTAGATGTAAAATAATTAAATATTACCTAAGCAACCTAGAGATAGGTTGCTTTTTTTTATTTAATAGAAACTAAAATCTGCACTATTGTTTAGTACACATAATTTATAGTAATAAAACTATATGTTATAAATTTAAACAATATGACTAGGTATAGAAAATATACTAGGTGATATTTATT
>NZ_JACBYC010000132.1 GCF_013415425.1 Gemella sp. GH3
ATATATCATAGTAATAAGCCATAAAACTAAAATGATTATGGATAATATTCTATTAGGGTATATATTGTATTTAGCTGAAAAAGATAACGGATTATATACTAGTAAAACTATTAGTAAAATAGCTATTATTGTTTGGATATTACTTATTATTTTGTATGATAAGTTAAATGTTTTTTTCGTTCCAATAACATATAAAACTAAGAATCCAACAGTAGCTATAATAATCACACAAACTAATTCCATTATATTTAAAGGTATAAAAGGATTAGCTAGTGGTGTATAAAAGTACATAAATAAATATAAGATATAGACAAATAGCAATTGTTTACCTATATAAAAGAAATTCATTATTTATCCTCCTATTTTTCTTTGTGAAATATTGTACCTAAGTAGTAACCTATAAATGAGAAAATAATAATTAAAATAATTATTATGAAAACAGATTTGTTAAACACAAATAACAAAGCTATTGATATTATAATAGACATAATAGGAATAGTAATATTTCTACCATAAATGTATGTAACTACTAAATTTGTAGAAAATGCAAAGAATACAGAAGATAAAATTATAAAGAATGCAACTTTATTAATTGTCTCTGTGTTGGCAAATTTTAATATAATCATAGGAAAAATTATATATTCTATAATGAATAACACTGCAGTTGCAGGGAGTATATATTTATTTTTCATTTGTATGCTCCTATTAAATTTATTTAACTAATTATAACATAAACATTAATTTTTTGTATAATTCATAATTTAAAATTAATTTTTATGTTTTAATATTTTATATAATTTTTATTAATAATTCATATATTTTCATAATATATAATCAAAATAATATTTTAGTTTTACCTTGTTAAATTAATGAAATTAAAGTAAAATTATAGTATCAAACTAATATAAGGAGAATAAATTATTATGTCAAAAGTACATGTATTTGATCATCCGTTAATTCAACATAAGTTATCTTTTATTCGTGATGTAAAAACTAGTTCTAAAGATTTTAGACAGTTAACAAATGAAGTAGGTATGCTTATGGGTTATGAATTAACAAGAGATTTACCTTTAGAAGATGTTGAGGTGGAAACACCTATTCAGACAACAACTTGTAAAAAGTTAGCAGGAAAGAAAATAGTATTTGTTCCTATTTTGCGTGCAGGTCTAGGGATGGTAGATGGCTTAATGGCTCTTTTACCAGCAGCTAGAGTAGGACACGTGGGTCTATATAGAGATCCAGAAACTCTTCAGCCACATGAATACTTTGTGAAAATACCTAGTGAGCCAGAGAAGAGACAATTTATAGTAGTTGATCCTATGCTAGCTACTGGGGGTTCAGCTATTGCAGCTATAGATTCTTTGAAACAAAGAGGAGTTACTGACATAAAATTTATGTGTCTTATTGCCGCTCCAGAAGGAGTTAAAGCTCTTCAAGATGCACATCCTGATGTGGAAATTTATATCGCAGGTTTAGATAGTCATTTAAATGATCATGGATATATTGTTCCGGGATTAGGGGACGCAGGAGATAGAATTTTTGGGACTAAATAAAATTTTGAGATTACTTGAAAACGTCTTAAGAAAGTAATATAATTGTTATATATCTGTTTTTTGAAAATAGGTAATTATAAAATATAAAAAAGGAGAAGAGGTGAGCAAGAATATATGCACGAGCAAACTTATCTCATCACAAAGCTATTTGGAACAGATATTACGCTAAATATTCCTAGTGCCTTTGCCACAATATTAACATGTATTATTACATTTTTGGTAGCAGTGTATTTAACGAAAAAAGTAGACTTGAGACCAAATAGCAAAAGACAAAATCTAGCAGAGATTGTAGCTGATTTAGTAAAAAAAGTTATATCTGAAAATGTTAGTTGGTCTAAGTACGGTAGAGGTATGTGGGCTATGGGATTAACTCTAATTTCATTAATAGCTGTATCTAACTCTATTGGGGTTATTGTTGAAATCAAATACGATAATGTTTTATATTTAAATTCGATTACAGCAGACCCAACATTCACATTTACTATGGCAGCAACTTTTATACTATTTACTCACTATTATGGGTTGAAGCATAAAGGTACTAAGCACTATTTTGGAACATATACTTCAAATGGAGCTATGCTTACGCCATTTAAGATTATAGAAGAGTTTGTAAATTTGCTAACTCTATCACTGCGTTTGTTTGGTAATATTTACGCAGGAGAAGTTCTATTAGGACTATTAACAGGATTAGCAACAGTTACTGCATTGTCGGTAACAGGCGTGCTGTCTGGATTTGTAGGAATAGTAGGTTTAGTTATATGGAAAGGATTCTCATTCTTCATTGGGTTTATCCAATCATATATCTTTATAAGCATGGTGTTTATCTATTTATCACATAAAGTGGCAGATGAACATTAAAAATAATTCATAATATATTAAATATAAAATTTTTGGAGGTATTAAATTATGGGATTATTAGGAGCAGGTATAGCTGCAGGATTGGCGGCTTTAGGAGCAGGATTAGGTAACGGTCTTTTATTCAGTAAGTATATGGAAGCGTCAGCACGCCAACCAGAACTTGAGCCAAGATTTAGAAGTAGTGCAATGATGATGTTCGCCCTTGTAGAAGCATTACCAATTCTTAGTATAGTTGTAGCGTTTATACTAGCATTCATCTAAAAATTAATAATATAGCAGATAAACAAATACTAAGATAGGAGAACGGTTAATTATGGTAAAAGATTTACTATTCTTAGCTACAGAGCATTCTTCTCATCAAGGAGTCAATATTGGAAATATCATTGTTAACATATTAGCTTTTATTATTCTACTAGTATTATTAAAAAAATATGCGTGGGATAAATTATTAAATATGTTAGAAGAACGTCAAAAACTTGTAGAAAGTCAACTTGATGATGCTGAACGTAATCAGGCAGAAGCCTTGGAGTTATTAAGACAAAATCAAGAAAAACTAGCAAACGCTCAAGCAGAAATTAAAGAAATGATGGAAAAAGCTAGAGAACAATCTAAAATTGAAAAAAATTCAATTTTAAACGATGCTAAAGAACAAGCAGGATTGTTAAAAGAAAATGCTAGACGAGACATAGAAGACGAGAAAAACAGAGCTATTGATGAGATTAATAAACAGATAGCAGAGCTTTCTGTATTAGTTGCTTCAAAAATTATTGAAAAAGAACTTGATGCTAATACACAAGGTGCTCTTGTAGATAAAATAATAAAAGAGGTAGGGAACAAGTAATGAGTAAGTCGATTTTAGCTAATAGAATAGGGAAAACACTATTTAATATAGCTAAAGAGAATGACGTATTATCTTTAGTGGATAATGATTTAACTGAAAGCTCAAAAGCTATTCTAAAAGAAGATAGTTTCATTACTTTAATGAATAACCCTAATATTAGTAAAGAAAAAAAATGTCAAATTATTGATAAATCATTCGAAAATGTTAATAAATATGTTCGTAATGCTATCAAAATATTGGCAAATAATTTGAATATAAAATTAATAGAAGATGTAGTAGAAGTATTTAATAATATGAACAATATCTTCAATAACAGATTAGTAGCTAAAGTAGAATCAGTTTATGAATTAAGTGATGATGAACTTTCTAGATTAGCAACAACTATAAAACAATTGTTTAATTTAGACGAAGTTGCAATTGAGAATGTAATTGACGAATCTTTAATAGGTGGGCTTAAAATTTCTTATAATGGGAAAGTTATTGATGCTAGTATTAAAGGTAAAATTCAAGAATTACAACAAAAACTTGCTACTTTATAAAGTCTAAAAATTAGTTTAAGGAGGGACATAGATGGCTATAAAAGCTGAAGAGATTAGTGCATTACTAAAATCTCAAATAGAAGATTATCAGTTTGAATTAAAGTCAACGGATGTCGGAACAGTAATAGAAGTTGGAGATGGTATAGCTAGAGTATACGGTCTTAATGAAATAATGAGTGGAGAGCTAGTAGAATTCCCAAAAACAGGAGTAATGGGTCTAGCTCAAAACTTAGAAGAAACTAATGTAGGTATAGTTATCCTAGGTCCTACAACGCATATTAAAGAAGGAGACGAAGTACGTAGAACTGGACGTGTTATGGACGTACCTGTGGGTGAAGAACTTATCGGTCGAGTTGTTAATCCTTTGGGACAACCAGTAGATGGTCGCGGAGCATTAGAGACTACGAAACGCCGTCCTATAGAATCTCCAGCAGTAGGAGTAATGGGACGTAAGTCAGTATCTGTACCTTTCCAAACAGGTATTAAAGCTATAGACTCTTTAGTTCCAATCGGAAGAGGGCAAAGAGAATTAATAATAGGTGATAGACAAACAGGAAAAACGTCAGTTGCTATAGATTCTATTCTTGCACAAAAAGGACAAAATATGATTTGTATTTATGTTGCAATAGGACAAAAAGAATCTACAGTTAGAAGTGTTGTTGAAACATTAAGATCACATGGAGCAATGGATTATACTATAGTTGTAACAGCATCTTCATCACAACCAGCACCATTACTTTATATAGCACCTTATGCAGGGGTAGCTATGGCTGAAGAATTTATGTTTAATGGTAAAGATGTAGTAATAGTTTATGATGATTTATCAAAACAAGCAGCAGCTTATCGTGAATTATCATTACTACTGAAAAGACCACCAGGGCGTGAGGCATATCCTGGGGATGTATTCTACTTGCATAGTCGTTTGTTAGAGAGAGCAGCTAGAGTTAATGAGGATTTCGGTGGAGGTAGTATAACTGCCCTACCATTTGTAGAAACACAAGCAGGGGATATTTCTGCATATGTACCTACTAACGTTATATCTATAACTGACGGACAAATATTCTTGCAATCAGATTTATTCTTCTCTGGAGTTAGACCAGCCATAAATGCAGGTTTATCAGTTTCTAGGGTAGGTGGATCTGCTCAAATTAAAGCTATGAAGAAAGTTTCTGGAACATTACGTCTAGACTTAGCTTCTTATAGAGAGTTAGAAAGTTTTGCGCAATTTGGATCAGATTTAGATCCTGCTACACGTGCAAAACTAGATCGTGGACAAAGAACGGTAGAAGTTTTGAAACAAGATTTGCATAAACCTATTCCAGTAGAAAAACAAGTTATGATACTTTATGCATTAACTAAAGGTTATTTAGATGATGTTGCGGTAAAAGATATTCATAGATTTGAACAGGAATTGTATAGTTATTTAGACGCAAATCCAAATGAAGCTATTAAACATATTCAAGAGACTAAAGATTTACCTAGTCCAGAAGTAATGAATGAAGTTATAGAATCGTTTAAAAAAACTTTCTCTTAATGTAATTAGAAAAGGCGGTGAATTAGTTGGCATCACTTAGAGATATAAAAAATAAAATAAACTCTACAAAAAAAACAAGCCACATTACTAAGGCAATGGAAATGGTATCTACTTCTAAATTAATGAAAGCACAAGCTAATGCCGTTAAATTTACGCCTTATATGAAAAAGATGCAAGAGGTTATAACTACAATCTTTTCTAATAACAATAGTATAAAACATCCTATGTTAGATAAGAGAGATGTTAAGAAAACACTATATGTAGTCATTACAAGTGATAGTGGATTGTGTGGAGGATTTAATTCTAACGTAATACGTAATCTTGTTAATACAGTAACTAATAGACATAATAATAAAGATGAGTACGGTATTTTAGCTATAGGAAATTATGGAGCAGAATTTTTTAGAAAAAATAATTTTCCTATAATTGATAGTTATAGAGATTTACCAGATGAACCTAGTTTTTCTAATGTGAAAGAAATTACTAGTAAGGTAGTAGGTTATTATGAAGATAAATCTTATGATAAAGTGTATCTTCATTACAACCATTTCGTAAGTATGATTTCTCAAGTAGTTACAGAAGAACAGGTATTACCAATAGAAAATACAAATAAATTATTAGATAAAAATGACAGTTCTTTATTAGGTAATTATAAATTTGAACCTAATGAAGTAGAAGTATTGAGTATAATATTACCTCAATATGCAGAAAGTATGATTTACGGTAGTATTTTGGATAGCAAGGCGAGTGAACATTCTGCTCGTAAAACAGCTATGAAAAATTCTACAGATAATGCAGAAACAATTATCGATACACTTTCTATAAAATACAATCGTGCTAGACAAGCAGCAATTACACAAGAAATAACAGAAATTGTTAGTGGTGCAGCGGCAACACAATAATTTCTAGAAATTATGAAAGGAGAGGCTACCAGAAAAGTAGCAAGGAACATAATGAACAAAGGTTATATTCTCCAAGTTACAGGACCTGTAGTAGATGTTCAATTTGAAACAGGTCATATGCCTGATTTATTAAATGCACTAGAAGTGTATATTGATAGAGGCGACGGAAATAGAGAAAAATTAGTACTGGAAGTATCTCTACACATAGGAGATAATGCAGTTAGAACAATAGCTATGGCTTCTACTGATGGATTAAGTAGAGGAACAGAAGTTATAGATACAGGAGGACCTATAAGTGTCCCTGTAGGTAACTTTACACTTGGAAGAGTGTTTAATGTTTTAGGAGAAGCTGTGGACAATAAAGAAAATGCAGGAGCTGATGTTAAGAAAGATTCTATACATAAAGAAGCTCCAAGTTTCGAAGAGTTATCAACACAAGTAGAAGTTCTAGAAACAGGAATAAAAGTTATAGATTTATTAGCTCCATACATAAAAGGAGGAAAAATAGGTCTGTTTGGAGGAGCAGGTGTTGGAAAAACAGTTCTTATCCAAGAGCTTATTAATAACGTAGCTCAACAACACGGTGGTATTTCTGTTTTTACAGGAGTAGGAGAGCGTACTCGTGAGGGTAATGATTTATACTATGAAATGAGTGACTCAGGAGTTATTAATAAAACTGCCATGGTGTTTGGTCAAATGAATGAACCACCAGGAGCACGTATGCGTGTAGCTTTAACAGGTCTTACAATGGCGGAACATTTCCGTGATGAAGAAGGGCAAGACGTATTGTTATTTATTGATAACATCTTCAGGTTTACACAAGCAGGGTCAGAGGTATCAGCCCTATTAGGACGTATGCCATCAGCGGTAGGGTATCAACCTACTTTAGCAACAGAAATGGGACGATTACAAGAACGTATAACATCAACTAAAAAAGGATCTGTTACATCAATTCAAGCAATTTATGTACCAGCTGATGACTATACAGACCCTGCACCAGCGACTACATTTGCTCACTTAGATGCAACTACAAACTTAGAGCGTTCACTAACAGAAATGGGTATTTATCCTGCTGTTGATCCTCTTGCATCTACTTCGAGAGCATTATCTCCAGAGGTAGTAGGAGAGGAGCATTATGAAGTGGCTACAAGTGTTCAAAGAACACTTCAAAAATATCGTGAACTTCAAGATATTATTGCTATCTTAGGTATGGATGAACTTAGTGATGAAGATAAGAAAACTGTAGATAGAGCTCGTCGTATTCAATTCTTCTTATCACAGAATTTCCACGTTGCAGAACAATTTACAGGTCAACCAGGATCTTACGTACCAGTTTCTGAATCAGTAGCAGCATTTAAAGATATATTAGAAGGAAAATATGATCATATACCAGAAGATTGTTTCCGTCTAGTAGGAGGAATAGAAGACGTTTTAGAAAAAGCTCGTAATTTAGGTGTTGAAGTATAAATTTAGGAGGTAATATATGGCTACTATGAAAGTAAGTATTGCTACTCCTAATGGTGAAATTTATAATGATCAAAATATCCATATGGTTTCTATGGAAACTCACAGTGGAAGTATAGGTATTATGGCAAACCATGAGCCATTAGTAACAACTTTAAAAATAGGTGTTCTAAAAGTTATAAAAGAAGATAAAGAGGAAATTTATTTTGCGGTTAGTGAAGGTTTTGTGGAATGTCATGGAATAGAAGTTTCTATACTTGTTCAGACTGCTGAGCAAGATTGCGATATAGATAAAGATTGAGCAGAGCGTGCTAAAGAAAGAGCAGAAGAACGAATTTCAAATGCTTCCAAAGATACAGATATAAAAAGAGCACAAATCGCTCTGGCTAAATCTATAGCACGTTTAAAAGTAGCAAAATAAAAATGTTAAGTACGGCATACTGCTGTACTTAACATTTTTTGTTTATACTGCATTTTAATAAAAATAAATATTAATATTCTAATTAAATTTGATAATAGACTATATACTATGATATAATTTCTAAATATTATTTTTAAGGAGGAAAAGTTATGAATATTGCATTATTTACAGACACTTATTATCCTGAAATAAATGGTGTTGCAACGTCTGTTCATCAATTAAAAATTGGATTAGAATCTGCTGGTCATAATGTGTATGTTTTTACCACTACTAATCCAGATATGCAAAGGGAAGACAAAGAGTATAGAATTAAGAGTGTACCGTTTATATTTATGAAAGATAGACGCTTTAGTTTCCCTATTTACTATAAATGGTTGAAAATAGTAAAAAAATTAAATATAGATGTAATTCATACCCATACAGAATTTTCATTAGGTATTTTAGGTCTGAGAATAGCAAAGAAGTTAAATATAAAACATATACACACGTATCATACAATTTATGAAGAGTATATTCATTATTTGAAGTTGCCTAAAAATAAATATACTGTTAATTTTGTGAAAAATTCTACAAAATATTTTTGTAATAAAGCATATGAAATTATTGCTCCTACTGAGAAAACAAAAAATTTACTTATATCTTATGATGTTAATACTAATATAACGGTAGTCCCTACAGGAATAGATTTAACAAAGTTTGAAAATACAGATATGGAATATATTTTTAAATTAAGAAAAAAGCTAGATATCCAAGAAAAAGATGTAGTATTAGTTAGTATAGGACGTCTATCTAAAGAAAAAGGAACAGATGAAGTTATACTTTATTTTTCTAAGTTACTTGAAAAACATAAAAATATAAAACTTATTATAGTGGGAGATGGCCCTCACAAATATGAATTAAAAGAATTAGTAAATAGATTAAAAATAACTGACAAAGTTAAATTTACTGGTTATATATGTTGGGATAAAATTCAAAATTATTACTGCTTAGGAGATATATTTGTTTCTTGTTCAACTAGTGAGACTCAAGGATTGACTTATTTAGAAGCTGTCGCTAGTGGACTTTATCTACTTGTACGAAAAGATGATAGTTTGGATGATACTTTTATTAATGATGGTATTGGATATCAATTTTGTTCTTATGATGAGTTTAGTTATTTTTATGAGAAGTTATTATTACACATAGATAAAAAATTAAAAAACAGTGTTTCAGACAAGTACACTCAAAAAGGTTATACACAATCTATACTGAATATATATAACAAAGAGGAGCAAAGTAGTGATTAAAAGAAATAGTATAGAAATTTTATTTTCAATAACTTTTTTGGCTATATTTTTGTTTATAGCTATTAGTTTTAATAAGGGGATTTTTTTCGGTATTGATTTTGAAGTTTGGGAGTTTATAACAAATATAAGAAATGAGCTGTTAAATAAAATTATAATTAATTTTACTCATTTAGGTGATTCGTATTTTCTATTTTGTTTAGTTGCTATTGTTTCTATAATTTTAATTTTTAAATATGGGAACTATAAGGAAGCTATATGGCTTATTATAACTACATTATTTGGAGCTGCTATATTGAATAAGTTATTAAAAAATTATTACGCTAGGCCTAGACCATTTGTTGATGATTTAGTAACTAATCTTGTAGACGTTACAGGATATTCTTTTCCTAGTGGTCATTCTATGGGCTCAACGATAGTGTATTTGTCAATAACATATATAATAGTTGATAAAGTGAATAACAGTAACATTAGATATATAATCTATACTTTTAGTATTATGTTAAGTATCTTTATTTGTTTTAGTAGAGTATACTTAGGAGTTCATTATCCTACTGATGTCATAGTAGGTTATTTTCTCGCTCTCAGTTGGGTTGTTATGTCAGGGGTTGTTAATAATTTATTAAAAGATAGGGGGAATAATAATTGATTAGATTAGCTAGGGAAGAAGACATTGAAAAAATATTAAAAATTTACACTATAGCACGTTGCTTTATGCGTAAAAATAACAATCGTTCACAATGGGTAAATAATTATCCATCTAAAGAGTTACTTATTGAAGATATTTCAAGGAATCAATTGTATGTACAATGTGATAACGATGATATTTATGGTGTATTTGCATTTATTATAGGGGAAGATATTACTTATAATTTTATAGAAGGAAATTGGTTGAATAACGATGTTTATGGAACAATACATCGTACAGCTAGTGATGGAACTAGAAAAAATGTTATGAGAGATTGTATAAATTTTTGCAAATTACAAATTGATAATTTAAGAATAGACACTCATAAAGATAACGGTTTAATGCAAGAATTAATTTTGAAAAATAATTTTAAATATTGTGGTATTATATATGTATCTGACGGTAGTCCTAGGTTGGCTTATCATTATGAGAAATAAGAACTATTAATAAATAAAATATTGTTTTATCAATCGCTTTAATTTTTAATTGATATATGTTATCATTAAGAATATAATTTATGGGAGGATCCTAATATATGAATAAAAATATAACATTTAAAGGTACACCTGTAACGGTGCAATACAAAGGGATTGATGTAAATAGTGTATGTCCTAATTTTAGAGCTGTTAAGAGTGATATGACAGATTTCGATTTAGAAAATTATAAAGGTAAGGTTTTGGTTATTAACTCTTTTCCTTCTATAGATACAGGGATATGCGCGATGCAGACTGTTCGCTTTAATAAAGAAATGGCTAATTACAAAGATTTAGTAGCAATAACAGTATCAAAAGATTTGCCTTTTGCACTTGGTAGATTTTGTGCTAACAATGGGATAGAAAATGCAGTAACAGTTTCTGATTATAAATATCGTGATTTTGAAAATAACTTAGGTGGGCTTATAAATGAGTTGGCTCTATTAGCTAGACAAGTTATTATAGTTGATAAATCTGGTGTTGTACGCTATGTAGAGTTAGTAGAAGAAGTAGGAAGCGAACCTAATTATGAAGAAGCATTAAAAGTAATAAAATCATTATTATAGGAGGTTTTATGTCTGAAAAATTAAAATACATAAAAAATAATAGTAAAGATAAATTACAAATTAATGATTTAATAAAGCTGGGATTATATAATTTATTATTAATAATTTTAATGGGAGTGGGAGTAGGAGTATGTGCAGTTGTTATTTCTCTGTTATTTGCAGGTAAACTATATTTTTCTATTTTTACTACAGTAGGGACAGGATTGTTTGCTGCACCAGCATTCACTTTGATATTTCATAAAATTAATAAGAATAACGCTATTTTAATAACTACAGTTATATCTGGATTGTTTTTATTATTATCAGGACACGTAGCTTTAGCTTTTCCTATAACTGTTTTATTTGGCTTTATTGCAGAGTACTATTTTAGAAAAGGTAATGAATATCTTTCTTATCAATGTTTTACATTAGGAGGAATAGGAACGGTTATTCCATTATATTTTATGAAATCGAGTTATATAGAGCATCTTCAAGCTAGAGGGTATAGCCAAGAAAAAGTTGATTTCATTATGTCTAATTCTAGTTTGGAAATATTTATAATTATGATTATAGCTACAATTTTCTCTACATTATTAGGTACTTATATCAGTAGAAAACTTTATTTCAAAAATTTTGAAAAAGCAGGATTATAATATGTGCGTAAAGTTGGATATACGTTCTAAAATAATTTTACTTTTAGTAGCTAATGTTTTGATGTTTAAAAAAATGTCTGTTTATGAGCATTTGTTTGTAGCTACCTTTTTTACTTTTTTTATAGTTTTACTTTTTGAGTACAAAAGTGCCATAAGAATATATAGTTTTTATTTGTTATTCACAATATATGAAATTTATTTTGCAAAATATGTTACTCTTGCCGTAGTAGATAATTTTTTGTTGTTAAGCTCGCTTATGTTTAAGACTATATATTTTCCTATTTGTTCAGGAATAATATTGGTTGGAAGTTCTAAAGTTTCAGAGTTAATAACTTTTTTACGCAGTATAAAAATTCCGAGAAGTATTATTATAGTTTTAGCAGTCATTTTTAGGTTTTTTCCTGCTATGGCAACAGATTATAAATTAATAAAAAATTCCTTGAAATTAAAGGGAATAGGTGTTAGTAATTTTTATTATTTTCGCCATCCTATCAAATTTATAGAATATGTTTTTGTCCCGTATGTAATAATAAGTACTAATATTGCAAATGATTTGTCGATATCTTGTTTGTGTAGAGGTATTGATAATAATCAAAATTCTACTTCGATTATAAAATTATCTTTTAGGTATCAGGACTATTTATTTTTAGGGATATTATCTATACTTGTTGTATATGTAGGAGTGAGATTTTGATTGATTTTAAAAGTTTTAATTACAAATATGATAATTCAGAACAAATGAATATAGAAGATTTAACACTAAATATTCAAAAAGGAGAATGTATATTAATTACTGGTAATTCTGGTTGCGGGAAGACTAGTTTATTAAGGATATTAAATGGACTAGCTCCCCACTATTATAGTGGTGGTTTTAGTGGAGAATTTAGAATTGCAAACTTAGGTATAGGAGATAGCATTTCTGAATTTTCGAAAATAGTAGGTAGCGTATTTCAAAATCCTAAAAATCAATTTTTTCATTTAGATTCTACTAGTGAATTGGCATTTAGTATGGAAAATTTCGGTTTTACTCCACAAGAAATATTATCTAAAATAAAGTTTATATCTCAGAAGTTTAATGCGGAGAATTTATTAGATAGAAATATATTAGAGTTGAGTGGTGGAGAAAAGCAGAAGCTTGCTTTTATGGCTAGTATGATGCTAGATGCGGACATATATGTTCTTGATGAGATAACTAGTAATCTTGATTTGAAATCTATAAAATTAATTGCTGATATTATTAAAGTGTTAAAAGATAATGGGAAAACTATAGTAATTGCTGAGCATAGAATATATTATTTGCGTGATATAGTTGATAGAATGTACATATTAAAAGAAGGGAAGCTACTACATCACGTTGATAAATATCAACTAAAGGATTTTGATGGTACACATTGTCATACTAGACAATTAGATCTCAAGAAGGTAGTAATAAAAGAAAAAGAACAAAAAAATTATAAAAAAGATTATTTAATATTAGAAAACGTAAGTTATAAAGTTAATAATAAGGATATTGTTCATAAAAGAGAAACATTTTCTACGGGAAATGTATATGCTATTATAGGAGAAAATGGTTGTGGAAAAACTACATTTGCTAATGTAATTTCAGGTTTTGTAAAACATAAAGGTAACATTATATTAGATGGACAAGTAATCAACAAAAATAATTTGCTAAAGAATTGCTTTCAAGTTATGCAAGATGTAAATTATCAGCTTTTTACTAATAGTGTTGTTAATGAGTTGAAATTAGGATGTAAAGATTTCGATAATTTTGATTATGTTATTGATAAACTAAATATAAGAAATATACTTGATAGACATCCTAATACCTTGTCTGGAGGAGAGAAGCAAAGAGTAGTTATAGCTTCTGCAATTTTATCGGAGAAAAAAATATTAATTTTCGATGAACCTACTAGCGGATTAGATTATAAAAATATGATATATTTGTCTAATCTTATCCGTAATGTTAGTAAAGAAAATGATGTTGTTATTTTTGTAATTACTCACGATTATGAATTTTTATGTAATGTTGCAGATTCTGTATTAATGTTTGATACTAATGGAATTTCAGAAAGTATTGAAGTTATAGAAAAAAATAAAAATAAAATTTTATCATTAATGAATTAGATATTTATATCAATAGTTTTAAAATACAAAAGACTTGTCTTTTGTATTTTTTATTTTATATTACATTAATTTTAAATTTAATATTATTAATTTTTCTAAAGGTATTATATTTTTTAAACATAATTTATATTCAGTGATTTTAAAATAATTATATTTATATTTTTTACTATTAATTTCATGCTAAATATTAATAC
>NZ_JACBYC010000117.1 GCF_013415425.1 Gemella sp. GH3
TCTAATTAATAATATTTGATATATTAAAACAATCAGCTATAAGATAACACCCTTTATAATTTAGAATCTTCTATAAATATTGTCTCGATAATTCTCTTCTTAAATACTTCAACATTTTCACTATTCAACAACACAATAAAAAAAGAGCTAAGTTTTGACACTTAACTCTCTTAAAATCTCTGCTAATAATAACATTAACACTTTAATTTAGCAATTCACTTTATATCGAAAATCTAAATACCCATTTATCAAACATCTTATATTGCCCTCAATAATAACAAATATAAACTAATCTTCCTTAAAAAATATAATACAAATTTTAAGATATTGAAAACAAAAATTTTAAACTATTAACTATAGAGCATTAATTCCTAAATAATTTTACTCATCACCGTTTTATTTCTTAAAATATATATAAATTATTTATTTTCCTAAAGATTCTATTAAATCAGCATAATAACGTAGTTCGGCAGTAGAGAAGTATTTAAACCACGCCTCTAATGTTTCTTTGGAAAATATTTCTAATTTCTCTGAAATGGCTTTTGTCCATTCTAATACACCTGCTGAACTCGCAGTAATTAAATTACCTTCACATACTACAGGTTTATCAACATAAAAATCTTGTCCAGTGTAGTTATTAATCATTCCCGGTAGATAAAATAAAGCATTACTTGTATGCTTTCTATTGTTTAAAATACCTTTATTTGCTAATCCTAAGGTAGCAACGCATATCGCTGCAACAAGAACCCCTTTGTCAATGAAATCTACAACATAATCTAATACTCTATCATGTATTGACTCTGTCCAAGTATCTCCTCCAATCAAAATAAACGCTAAAGTGCTCTCTTTATCTACTTATTAAATAGTTATATCAGGAACTATTGTCATGCCACCTAATGTTTTGACTGGTTCTTTATTTAGCCCAACAGTGCATATTTCATATTCAGTTTTATTTAGCATTTTTTGCAAAGTCAATATTTGAAATAAATATCCGTATTCATGATCTGCGATAGTATCAAATACATACATATATATTTTTTTCATAAAATTCTACCCCTCTATATTTTCAATATTACACATATTATACAAAAAAACATCTTGTTTTCAATTTTTCAAATAAAATTTTATTTTATGTTGTCTATCTCTTTACGATAAAATTCTATTTTATAATCTAAGTTTTGAAGATAATCCGTCCATTTTATTTGTTGTTCCAAAACATAATTTCTATGTGCCTGTAAAATTTTTAATCTCTCGGGCATTGTAGTTTCTCCTTTGTACCTTAAATCCGAATAGTATCTAATATCCTTTATTAACATTCCTGTTTCTTTCAAACGTCTTATAAATTTTATCCATTCTATATCATTTTCTTTATAATTTCTTATGCCGTTTTTATCCCTTTCTACTCTTATAAGACCTTTTTTCTCATAATATCTAAGCGTACTCTCTGTTAAATTAGTTTTCTTTGCAATTTCGCCTATTTTCATTATATTTATTCAACTCCTTTCTTGACTTTAATAAATTAATAAAAACTATTGACTTAAACCTAGGTTTAAGTTTTACAATTATATTATAAAAAAAGAAAGGAGTTCATTCAAATGAAAGATAACAGATTTGAAACAGGTTTAGAACAATTAAATAAAATTGATGGAAAGAGCGGAGAAAAAGTAATTAAATCACTAGAAAATATAGCTCCAGATTTAGGTAAGTATATTATAGAATTTGCATTTGGAGATATTTATAATAGAGAGCTGCTTTCTCTTAAAGAAAGAGAAATGATTACTATTACAAGTCTTTTAACAACTGGTGATTGCGAGGCTCAATTAGAAGTTCATATTAATGGATCTTTAAATGTAGGAATATCTCCCGAGAAAATTATTGAAACATTTATTCAATGTATTCCTTATGTAGGTTTTCCTAAAGTGCTAAATGCTACATTTGTCGCAAAAAAAGTTTTTTCCGAAAGAAATATTACTTTATAAAAATATAATTAATACTCTATGGACAAAATAATAGATTATATTAAAAAAGGACTTTAACATTTTGGAAAAAGCCCTTTTTTGCTTGTGTTATAAAGACTTATAGATTCTTAAATTTTTAGTATTTCTATATAAAAATAAAACGTCATAAAATGACGCTTTATTAATCTTTTATACTTTTTATTTTTTCTAAATTAACTTCTAATTCTTCAACACTCATTGCATTGCCACGCAAGTCATAATATTGTCCATCTCTTTTTCTACAATAAGCATTGAATAACTTTTAATTTGCATTTTTCGTACCAATAAGATATCAGAATGTAACTCTTGATTATTAATTTGTTCAACAAAACTTTGAGCAACTAGCGCAGTATCTACATTAAATTCCTTTGCTAATTTAGTATAAGTTCTCACATCTGATAATGATTGCCCATTTATATAGAAACTTTCTTGAAGTTTTCCTGCTAACTCAACCCATTTATTACTAGGAATTAATTCCTTTAAAATACCGTATCCTTTCGCTGCATCGTTAGAATTTAAAATCAATTCTCCTTTATTAAGCAACTCTTTATAATCTTGACCAAAGACAACTCCGTAATATTCAGATATACGCTCATTCGCATCAGCGATATGAGTATATTCTCCAATACTTTTATTTTGATTAAATAAACCTACCGAAATTACTTGGACTGATAATTCCGGATGTTTATCAACAAACTGTCTTAAAATCTTATCAAAACCGTAACACCAACCACAGTATGCATCCCAAATGTATAATAATTTCATTTATATATCCTTTCAAAATTATTCTGATTTATCTTTTAGAAACATTAGCCCAGACATAATTTGCCAAGTAGTAATAGGATAGACGGTCAAACGTTCATAGATTGCCATAACATTTACTTGATTTTCTGTAATAGCAGATTGTAAAAATCCTGCTGCTATAAAACCAATTATACCAAGAATAACACTTATTGTCCGATATACTATTTTTCTACTAGGTAAGAAAATACCTGTTAATAGTAGTGTACTATTTCCTATTATAAACGAAAGTCTTGCTCCAATACCGTGTAATCCGTCTTCTCCTGGAACTCCTCCTTGGAATAATCCTACAAGCATACTACCTATTCCAAAAACAATTACAATCATCATTAAAGAATACGCTAAAACTTTTGAACGTTCCTTCATTTTTGGAAAAATAAGTAGAAAATAAAAAACAACAAAGCCAAATGCTGTAATTATAAAACCTATATTCATTACAATTGCCCAGTTAGAAAAATTCTCTGGTACTCCTTCAACAACTTGGCCGTTATAAACACCTAAAGCCGAAATAAATTGTTTTCCATACACATAGCCAAGTGGATAGTTTGTTCCTAGTGCAGCTATAAATTCTGAACCTAAATAAATTAAAGCATTTAATAGAAAGCCGAAAGCTCCCATCTATATAATTTATTATTGTTCATCATTTATCTCCTTAATTACTTGTGCTAACAATTCATAAGAGTAATGTTGCGCTTTTTCATCATAAATATAAGAATTAACCATTATTTCATCAAATTGTACACGACTCATAAGTTTTTTCAAATCTTCTTTAACTTTTTTAGGACTACCGATTAAAGTTATTTCACTCATACGATTAACAATCATTCTTTCTCTGTCTGCTATATCTTTAAACTGAAAAGCAATAGGTCCAAAGTGTGGTACCCCTTATAGCTAGACACAAAGTTTTCCCAAACAGATTCGTCATTTTCTAGTGGTGGCAGTAGACCTTTTGAGTTTCCTGTAACTATACCGATAAATGATTGCAACTGAGTAGTAGCAAGTTTTTGTGCTTCTTCATCACTGTCTGCTAAAATAGCATTCGCACATAATATCACATAAGGTTTGGTTAAAACTTTTGATGGTTTGAAGTTACTACGATAGATGGAAATAGCCTCCTCCATCATACTAGGTGCGAAATGGGAAGCAAAACTATAAGGTAAGCCTAAACTTGCTGCTAGATAAGCTGAATCAGTACTAGATCCTAGAATATACAGTGGCACCTCGAGTTTAGCAGCCGGATAAGCCTTTACTTCTCCATCACCTTCAAAATATTCTTGCAATAAATCAATGTCATCTGCAAAATTTGGATTTAAATTATCAGTACGACGAATAGCTCTAGCAGTATACATATCTGTACCCGGAGCACGCCCTAATCCTAAATCAACACGATTAGGATAAAGTGTTTCTAACGTTCCAAATTGTTCTGCAATTATATAAGGACTATGATTAGGCAACATTATTCCACCAGAGCCTACACGAATATTATTTGTTTGAGAAAGAGTATGTTGGATTAAAAGTTGAGTTGCACTAGAAGCAATATATTTCATATTATGATGTTCTGCAATCCAATAACGCTCATAACTAAGGCTTTCTACGTGTTTCGCTAGACGAATCATTCCGTCCATAACTTCTTTGTAAGTTTGTTCTTGACGCAAAGGAACAAGATTAAGAACTGAAAATTTCATTACAACCTCCTACTTCTTTAAAATATTTACTACTTCTTTACCCAGAGAACGAGCTGACTGAGGATTTTGCCCCGTTATAATACGACCATCTACTCGAACAACTGATGTAAATGCAGATTCAGTTTCTACCTTAGATCCTTTACTTATCAAAGCATCTTGAGTTAAAAATGGAACAATATCTGTGGTTCCGTTTAATTCCTCTTCTTGATTAGTAAAACCTGTTATTACTTTTCCTGCAATTAAAGGTTCTCCTAGATTATCTTTAATCGGTAATAAACCTACTACTCCGTGACAAACAGCTGTAACAAGTCCACCATTTTGATAAATTTCACTAGCTATTTTTGCTATTTCTTCAGAATTTGGAAAATCCCACATAGTTCCGTGACCGCCAGTATAGTAAATCAAACTATAATCTTCTGCATTTATTTGATCAGGGCTAAAAGTTTGCCCAAGAGCACGATTTCTAAAATCAGAATTAGAATAATAATATCTGTCCGTTTCATCCATCATACTGAGACTATGGGGATCAAGAGGTACATATCCTCCTTTAGGACTAACAAAATCTGCTTCATATCCTGCTTTTATTAATTCATCATAAAAGTGAGTCAATTCTCCCAGCCAAAGACCTGTTAAGCGATTATTTTCTCCGTATTTTTCTACGTTCGTTAAAAATATTAGTGCTTTTTTCATGCTTTCTCCTTAATTTAAATCGCGTGCGATTATTTTATATTTTATGCTTATTCATTTGAATTGTCAAGATAAAAGATTTTTGTTATGATATTTTTATCGAATATTAATAGGAGATAAATCAATGTCTGAACATACTTTTTCAAACCAACTATGCCACTCTTTCTATCAAGTCAACAAATTATTTAATCAGTTTTACTTGAAAAACCTGAAAGATTTCGACTTAACCTACACTCAATATCTAGTTCTCCTTGTCCTATGGGAGAAATCACCAATTAACTTAAAAGAGCTGGGGGAAACCTTAGATCTTGCTAGTAACACTCTAACTCCTTTATTAAAACGTCTTGAAGATAAAGGCTATATTACTCGTCTTGTTCCAGAAAAAGACAAACGTAAATTAATAATTGATATAACCGAAAAAGGAGAAATGTTACAAAACAAATTAGAAGAAAAATTGATTAATTGTTTTCATCAATTAGAAGGTTTAACTGCCGAAAAAACTAAAATCTATATAGATAATAATAAAAAGATGATTGATAGACTACAAAAATATTTAAACAAAGAAAAATAAAATCTCTAGAATGTTAACTGTTCTAAGGATTTTATTTTTTATGTATTAAAGTCAATAAATGGTTATTATGCAAAGCTATATAGTTAATTAAAATAATAAAACTACATTAATACAATTATAGCCATTAAAATATTCTAAGAACCATACTAATATAAAAAACAATAAGAGAAAATTATACAAAATAATATTTTATACTTACTTGATAATAAACGTCCATTGTGTATATTTTTATATAAAAATTAATTAAAGTATGTTCCTCTTTTAAATTATTCTTTCTTTTACAAGATAATCATGGGCTACGCTAGCAGCTGATTTACCTTCAATATCTACTTGATAATTCATATACGCCATCTGCTCTGAAGTAATTTTACCAGCTAATTTATTTAAAATTGTCTCCAATTCAGGATACTTATCTAGTAATTCAGCTTTCATTAATGGAGCTCCTTGATATGGAGGGAATAAGTGTCTGTCATCTTCCAACACTACTAAATCATATTGCTTTATTTGACTATCAGTTGAATATACATCAATAATATTAACTTCTCCTGATTGAATAGCTTTGTAACGTAGAGATGCTTCCATCGTATTAACTTTAAATTTCAATCCGTATAAATTCTGAAGTCCTAAATATCCATCTGAACGATCATTAAACTCTAATGAGAAACCACCATTTAATTTATCTTGTATATTGGCTAAATCTGAAATTTTAGTCAAATTATTATCTCGTGCAAATTCTTTTGTAACAGCTAGAGCATAGGTATTCTGATAGTTCATTGGCTTTAATAGAGTTAATTTATCTTGTTCAAAAATACCATCACGAGCTATTGTAAATACTTCATCTGGATTAGTAGATGCTATGTGCGAATTTTTTAGGATAGTTTCTGTTATAGTTCCAGTAAATTCAGGATAAATATCAATCTGCCCAGATTTTAAGGCTTCATAAAGAAAACTTGTTTTTCCAAAACTAGGCTTTAACTCTACTTTTATATCTGTTTCAGATTCAATTAATTCTTTGTACATATTTATTAAAATTTCAGGTTCAGCACCAAGTTTTCCAGCTATAATAATTGTTTTAGATTCTGTCGTATTGCTCTGCAATATAGCTGGAACATACGAAACAAAAAGACTAAACACCATAATTACTAAACTAATAATAACTGTAGTTAATTTTTTCTTTTCTAAAAATTTCAAAATAATATTAAAAATTATCGCTAAAAGAGCAGATGAAATAGCACCTAAGAAAATTAGATTACTATTATTACGATCAATTCCTAACATTATGAAAGTTCCTAAACCTCCTGCCCCTATAAGGGACGCAAGTGTGGCAGTACCAACAATCATAACGGCAGATGTACGAATACCAGATATTATTATCGGCATACTAATCGGAAGTATAAAAGATTTCAATCTCTCCCAACGTGTCATACCAAAAGCTGTCCCTGCTTCAATAAGACTGGAATCAATACTATTTAATGCTGTAACAGTATTTTGCATAATAGGAAAAAGAGCATAGACTACCAAGGCTATTATGGCTGTTAGTGTTCCAATCCCGGTAAAAGGAATAAGAATTCCTAGTAACGCTAGAGAAGGAATTGTTTGAAAAATACCTGTCACCTGAAGCATTAATTCTGTCAATCTTTTCTTTCTATTAATAAAAATCGCTAATGGTACGGATAATAAAATTGCTATTAAAAGAGAAAGTGCTGATATTTGCAAATGTTGAACAAGTGCTTTTACCCAGTCATCAAACCGTTCTTGAAATGTCATAATAAAACTATTCATTTATTACACCTCCAAATAAATCTTTTACGAAATCATTGGCAGGATTATTTAATATTTCTTTTGGTGTTGCTATTTGCACTATATTTCCATTATTCAAAACCGCAATTCTATCCGCTAAATCAAGTGCTTCACGAACATCATGAGTAACAAAAACTGTCGTCATTTTAAACTCATTATGAAGATTTTTAGTTAAATCTTGGAGTTGTTGACGAGATATAGGGTCTAATGCCGAAAATGGTTCGTCCATCAATAAAAACTTTGGTTCAGCAATAATTGCACGAACAATTCCAATTCTCTGTTGCTCCCCACCAGACAAATCTTTCGGATAACGATTGAGATAATCATTAGCAGAAAGTCCAACTTTGTCTAATAACTCAATCGTTTTTTTTAATATTTTTTCTTTATCCCACCCCTTCATTTCAGGGATAACGGCAATATTTTCAGCCACTGTCATATTAGGAAATAAAGCAATTTGTTGCAAAACATATCCCATAGACAATCTTAACTCGCGTAGATTTAATTTGCTTTGCTTTATTCCATCTATAGTAATTGTTCCATCTGTTAAATCAATCAATCTATTAATCATCTTAAGTATAGTTGTCTTCCCTGATCCAGACGGACCTACCAATACTAAAAATTCTCCATTTTCAATTTTAAAAGATTGTTCAGCAAGAACAACTTTGTTTTTGAACCTTTTACTTACTTTATCAAAAGTTATCATCTAATTTCTCCATTCCTAACAGTAAAACAACATTTATACTTATACATAAACAATTTATAACTATAACTAATATTTATTAAACAACTCTATTAGTTACCAAATATAATTTGATAACTTACATATATAAATTACATATTCTCCATTCAAAAGATTGCTCATATTAATATATAATTTTTTGTAATTTTATAAATATATCAATTATTTATTTAACTAATTTTTATTAATAACACTTACAACTAACAACATTATCTACTAATTATTACAGATAATATAATTACTTATTATCACTGAATATATAGCTAATATAGATTATAATTTCTATACTTCTTTTAGAATCCATCTATCATTATTTTCAATAAATGTAGTTTACATAAAACAAATAGCATAGTCAACATTTTTGATTTTATACATAAATTAATAATCACTTAATTTATATTTTACATAACTATCTTTAAAAGTCCTTAAAATTGCTACAACTATACAGAAGTAACTTTTAATAAGTATAACTTTACACACCAAAAATAATAATCTTGAAAATATAATAAATAGTTTCTAACAGATTTAATAATTTTTACAGTTTAATTATTATACCTAAATAATATATTTCTATAATAAATAAAAACCTTATCTATTTTTAGATAAGGTTTTTATTTATTAAGTCACCAAAATATTACTTATTTTGAATTATCTTTTAATATAATATTTAAAATTAAGGCTGCTAATGTACCTGTAGAAATTCCAGATGATAATACCATTTGAGCAGCTGTCGGTAAAGAACTCAAAAGTTCCGGACGAACTGTTACTCCTATTCCTAATGCAAAAGCTACAGAAATAATTAATAGCTCTCTATCTCCTATTTTTATTTGAGATAAAGTTTTGATTCCTTGAGCTGCTACTAATCCAAACATAATAACTCCTACCCCACCTAAAACAGGTTGAGGCATAATAGAAATTAAAGCTGATAACTTAGGAAATATTCCTAATGCCGTTAAGATAATACCAGCAACAATCATAACACGTGTGCTCGCAACTTTTGTCAAAGTAATCAAACCAACATTTTGAGAAAAAGCTGTATTAGGTCCTGCACCAAATACACCTGCCAGCAAAGATCCTACCCCATCTGCTAAAACTCCATTAGCTGCACGATTACTTGAAATTTTTGCTTGTGCCGCTTCTCCTATTGCCATAATAATACCAACCGTCCCAATAAGTGAAACGATATAAGCTGGTATAAATGATAAAATTGCAGATAAATCAAAAGATACCCCATATTTGAATATAGATGGCAAAGAAATCCACGATGCTTTTCCTACAGCACTCAAATCAACTTTACCTAATAAGACACAAAGAACGTACCCAAAAATCATACCTATAAATACAGAAGCTGTTTTCCACATACCTTTGCCAAAATGATTTAATAAAAGTGTAAATAACATAATAACTATAGCAATAGAAATATTCTCAAGCGATCCATAATCAGAAGATCCTACTCCTCCTGCTGCCCAATCCATACTTACTGGTAATAAAGTTATACCTATCAATGAAACTACTGTACCTGTAATAAGAGGAGGGAAGAATTTCATTAAAGGTTTAACAAATCGGCTCAATAAAACTTCAACTAACGCTCCAACTATAGTAGCACCAACAATTCCTGCTACACCAAAACGAGATCCCACACTAATTGCAGGGCTTGCAAAAGTAAAATCTGTTCCCATCATACCAGGAACTCTAGCACCTATAGAACCTATTCCTCTTGATTGTATAATCGTTGTAATACCTGCTACAAAAATAGACGCTGCTACCATTGCTGATGTTTCTTGAACATTAAGTCCTATAGCTGCAGACACAACTAATGGTACTGCAATAATACCAGCAAATGCAGCTAAAATATGTTGCAACGCCAAAATAATTGTTATACGCATTTCTGGTTTATCCGTCATTGTATAAAGAATTTCTTTTTCTACTTGTTCTTTATTTTCTTTTATCATAATATCTCCTCTATATGCTTATCAAGAATATACATAGTTTATCAAAAAAGATAATATAAATCAATAACAAACACGAACTTTTTTCGATTATTTTATTCTATAGTTAATATTTTAGTTTTATTTAGCTATATTTTAGTTTTTATGTATACTTGAAATGTGTTTTTTCCCGGATAAACTTCCGATAAAAAAATAGAATACATAGACATAGCAACTTTCTATGCTATATCTATGTATCATCTATAATAATTTAAAATTATACGATATATTCTTAATAAGTAAATAAATAAAATTAAACATCATAATTTATTTAAAGAAAGTCAATTATATTTAGTATCTGTAGTCAAAATTAGTATTTTTCTGGAAATAACATTTTTAATACATCTTCTGATAGTCTCCTAGATTTGCCTTTAGATGGGAAAATATGCATCATCATCATTGGATTAAAATTAGCTTCAATAATACCATAATTATTATCTGTAGCTTTTTCTTTTATATCTTCTATTATCAAATCTACTCCACAAACTTTTGAAAACATAGCTGACGCGATCCCTTCAGCAATAGTTTTGTAACTAACGTCTACCTCGTCAGTCATATCTATAGAGTCACCACCTGTACTAATATTAGAATTTGCTCTTAAATATGCAATTTCATTTCGTTCTAATATAGTATCTTTTGTATAACCTTGTTCTTTAAGTTGTAATAATTCAATATCTCCTAATGCTATTTTCTTAAGAGGCGAAGATAAGCCGTCTCCTCTAAGACTATTTTTATTTTTTTCTAAAACTAATTGCTCTATTGTAGAAACACCATTTCCTACTACATTAGCAGGAACTCTAAGTAAAACTGCTTTAGTTTCTCCATTTAAAACAAAAAATCTATATTCTGTTCCTGTTATAAACTCTTCTATCATAATTTCTTTATCTTCTTTTAGAGCAATAGTTGCTGCTTTTACAAAATCTTCTATACTATTAATTCCCTTAGGGAATATAGTAATACCTAAGCCATAATTCGTACTTTTAGGCTTTATAACTATCGGTTTGTTTTCTACTTTAGGATAAAGTCTAGTAGCATCTTCTATATTAGTAACTTGATAACTGCTTGGTACTCTAAAACCATCTTTTTCCAATACTTTTTTCGTAACAACTTTATTTTCCATTATTAAAGGAGAAATGTAACTATCATGTTTAGTCATATTTCCATTTTTAACATATTCTTCATGATTTTTATAGCTAAGTTTTATAAACTGATCATTTTCGTCCAAGATTTCAACTGTTATACCAGCTGCTATTGCATCACTTATTACTGCTTGTGTAGATAACTCCATATTAGAAAAATGAGTCAAACTATAATATTTTTCTAAAGCTTCCTCTTTATACTCTTTAGCCAATTCAACTCCTAACTGTAATATATCTCCAACATCTTCATATTTTATCCAAAGTTGTCCACCTACAGTTAGATTAGGATTAGCCAATTGTTCTTTTTTCTCAGAAACTATATTTATATCTTCTTGAGAGTAATTTCCTTCTCGTAAAAAATCTATAAATAAATCTAATATTTCTATTCCCTCATCTTCATATTCTGCACGAGATAAGGGGTGTGATAAAGCTATATTATTGCTATATTCTAATCCTTTCTCAACAGATGATTCAATATTTTCTTCTTCTAGCCATATCAAAAACATTGCAAATAAACGAATAAATCTAATATCTTTTTCTAATATCCCATATTTAGCAAAAGGATTAATATCAAATAATCTAAACTCAACATATTTAACGCCTTTTTTGGGCAAGTCAACAACACTATCAGCGCCTCTAAACCTAACACTAGAATAGAATTCTTTTTCAGCAATTAATTGGTTATTATCCACATAACTTCTTAAAGTTTTTGCATAGTCTTCTACAGAATTATAAGAAACTTTTATATTACCTTTATTTACATAGCCATATTTACTTGTACGTATACTTCTAACTGCAGATACAGGTTTTTCTTCTTTAAAATATTCTCTAGGTACAATAGGTGTAGCTCCGTAAAAATAAACTAATAGCCATTGATATCTAATGAACTGCCTAGCTAGTTTCATATAAAGTTTATTACGAACCTCGACCTCTGATTTATTTGTAATATTAACTAATCGCTTTATAAAGTTGTTAGAAAAACCAAAATTATAATGTATTCCAGAAATCATTTGCTTATACTTCCCATAAACTGTTACTAAATATTCTCGATATTTTACATCTTCTTCGTTTGTAAATTGAGCCACCTTTATATCATTTTCTGGAGGAAGTACAGCCGGTGCACTCATAGGCCAAATATATTCGTCATTAGGTAATTTTCTAAGCGTTACTTCATGAATAGTTCCTAACCATCTATATACATCTTTTTCATTATTTTCTGGCTGTGTAATAAATTCTAATTGTGATTCAGCAAAATCTGTCTGGATATAAGGATGATTATCTCTTACTCCTATATTATTAGGATGCATTGTATCACTTAAAGTTCCATCAGATAAAATACGAAGACCTTCTTTTTCAATTCCTATAGTTCCATCGTCTAAAAATGGAAATAAATTGTTCTTTCTTATTATATTTTTAAAATCCATATTAACTTATTCTTTCTATTTTTATAATATATTAATATTATATTATCATAAACTTTTATTTTATTACAGAAAAACAGTTCTAATATATTTTATTCCAAAAATTGAAAACTAATTTTAACAAATAGCACTCAAAATAATCAATAAAATAAATACTTTAAATTAATTAAATTAATAAAAATAATTTCATATAGTGATTATTAACTTATATAATAC
>NZ_JACBYC010000170.1 GCF_013415425.1 Gemella sp. GH3
CTATAATTTAAATCTCTCAATATAATATCTGCATCTTCTGCGCTTATATGTTTTAGCTTTTTCATTGTCATAATACGATATTTTTGTAAATGAATAGCTTCCATTTTTAATTCGTAAAATTCATTTTTGTATGTGCTAGGATCACTCATAAATCTTATGAATAGGACATTGTTAAAATTATCTAAAATACTATTTAAAAAGTTGATAGCTCGCGGATGATATAAATCTTTGGATTGATCTAAAACACTGTAAGCTATGTTATTAAACTCATTTATATTTTCTCTGTACGTAGAAAATAGTATTGATGAAGCGTTTGTTAGCTCGTTATCATAGTCTTCATTTTTTTTAGATACCTTTTTCTTTAATCTATTTTTTATAAAAGTTCTAGATATTTGTCTTTTGTATTTTAGCTCCATAAGAGATAATTTCATTTGTATTATAACTTGACGTGTTAAAGAATATGTTACTAATTTACTTCTTCTAAAGAGTCTTATTTTTAAGATGTTTACAGAAAAATCTTTTTTTCCATATTTATTTGATAATTCCTTTAGTTTTTCTTTTTCTGCAGTAAGGATATTTTGGTATATTTTTTGTATATCAGATATTATTTGTCTTGCTTCATACTTGTTTGAATAGTATATTTCTTGTTCCATAAGTTTTTTTACTACCATACCATAAGCAATTTGTTTTTTTCTGGATAAATCTGTTTTTTTGTCGTTTTCTATTGATGTAACGTAAGGAACGTGATTATTTGAAATTTCTTTTATTGCATCATTAATCATTTCGCATCTTATAGAATTTATTTCTAAATATTCTTTATTAGAAGTTTTTACTACTAAAGGCAAGAATATTGCCCCTATTATCATACTAAGAATTACAACACAGCTGGCTATAAAAAGTATTGTAGTTCTAAGTGGAAATTGTTCTCCTGTTGTTAATGTTACAGGTATTAATAATGCAGTAGCTATAGTGATTGTACCGTGGATACCACCTAACGAAGCTATTATTGAATATTCTAATCTGCTATAATTACCTGTGTCAAATTTTCTTTCAGATAGTACTTTTGTAATTTTTTGGAATGATGAAAATATATGTGGTTGGAATAAACCGTAAAATATATAAACAAAAGCAAATCTAGTTAACATCATAGATATAGTAATTATTAAAGAATATATTAAAGTTGTAGTTATTGTAACTTCTTTGTGTTCATACATATTAATAAATATATCTGGCAATAAATAACCTAAGAAAACAAAGACAAAGCCATTTAATAGATAACCCATTGTTGTTTGAGTGCTTTCTATAAGAAGAGAAGGCTCACTGTTTAGAGTATCTTCTTGTAAAACATCTCTTTCTAAGTTATAGATTATACTAGTAGTTACTACTGCTATAATTCCTGATACTTCAAAAAATCTATCTGCTACAATGTAAACAAATATAGGTGTTAATAATTGGAATGTTACTAATGCAGTAGGTTCAGATTTTACTAAACTTCCGAATATTCTTTTTATTTTAATTAAGATAATACCTAAGATAAGTCCGACTATTCCACCACCTAAAGCTACAAAAATGAAGTCATTTGTGGCTTTAATCATAGAGAATGTTCCTGATAAAACAGCAGCTAGCGCTATATTGAAAGAAACAAGTCCAGCAGCATCGTTAAGTAGCGATTCTCCCTCTAAAATATCCATTAATCCTTTAGGTAATTTCATTCCTTTAGTAATTGATTTTACAGCTATAGCATCTGTTGGAGATAATATTGCAGCAAGAGCAAATGCAGCTGAAACTGGAATAGCTGGTAAAAGAATATGTATTATACTACCTACTATTACTACTGTTATTAATACTAATGCTATTGCCATTAAAAATATAGGTGTTTTGTATAACCAGAATTTACTACGAGATAATTTGTACCCGTCTGTAAATAACAGTGGGGCAACTACTATTACCATAAATGTATGTGTATCTAAATTAAAATTAGGTATAAATGTAATTAATGAAAATGAAGCACCTAATGCAACTTGAAACAAAGCTGTAGGAACTTTTTGGAATTTAGTATTTAAAATGGTACCCAAAATTATAAAAATTACTATAAACAAAAATGTTACCAGAATGTTCATAAATTTTATATCTCCTTTATAAAAAATAATTATTACAATTATAATACATAAATAATTAAATTTCTATAAATTAATTTAATGTTAAGAATAAATTAGAATTTTATGACTTAGAGTTTGGCTATAAAAATGCTTATTTTAATTGACTTTTTTAAGTTTATCATATATAATTAATCAAGAGTTTTCGGTATTTTTATCGAAATTAAGATATTTGTATAATATTTGGAGGAACCACTAATATGGTAGAAATTTTAAATAAAGAAGATGGAAAAGTTGTAATTTCATTTTCTTCATCAAAAGAAGAGTTTAATAAAGCTCTTGATTTAGCTTTCAAAAAAATAGTAAAAAGAGTAAATGCTCCTGGATTTAGAAAAGGAAAATTACCAAGAAATGTTTTTAATAAAATGTATGGAGAAGAGTCTTTATACCAAGATGCAATAGATTCTTTATTACCAACAGCTTATCAAAAAGCTATTGAAGAATCAGAATTAAATCCTCTAGCTTTACCTGAAATAGATGTAAAATCAATTGATAAAGACGCTGGAGTAGTATTTGAAGCTACTGTTACAGTAAGACCTAACGTTGAGCTTGGAGAATATAAAAATTTAGATATTACTAAAGAAGAAGTAGTAGTTTCAGATGAAGATGTAGATGTAAGAATTGATCAAATCTTATCTCGTCAAGCTGAATGGACTATTAAAGAAACAGAATCTAAAAAAGGTGATATAGTTGTTATTGACTTTAAAGGATATGTTGATGGAGTAGCATTTGATGGAGGAGAAGCTAATGGTTATGAGTTAGAATTAGGTTCTAATTCATTTATCCCTGGTTTTGAAGATCAATTAGTAGGGAAACAAGCTGATACAGATGTAGAAGTTAATGTTACTTTCCCAGAAAATTATCAAGTTGCTGATTTAGCAGGAAAAGATGCTAAATTTGAAGTGAAAATTCACGATATAAAAGAAAAAGTATTACCAGAATTTACAGATGAATTTGTAAAAGATTTAACTAAAGAAGCAGTTAGCACAGTTGCAGATTATAAAGTTACTTTAAAAGAAGAAATGACTAAAGAAAAAGAAGATTTAGCAGAGAAAACATATACAGATGCTATAGTAGTAAAAGCTGTAGAAAATGCAACTATCAATGTACCTGCTAAGTTAGTAGATCAAGAAGTTGATCAAATGTACTCAAACTTGAAAGCTAACTTAGAAAGACAAGGTTTATCAATAGATTTATATGAGCAATTCACAGGAAAAACTGAAGAGAATCTAAAAGAAGAAATGCGTCAAGATGCAGAGAAAAAAATTAAAACTTCATTTACTTTAGATGAAATTGCAGTTGTAGAAAAAATAGAAGCTACAGAAGAAGATATTAATAAAGAACTTAATAATTTAGCAGAAACTTATTCTATGTCAGTAGAGGACGTTAAGAAAAATATTGGATCAAGTTTTGATATCAAATCAGAAATTGTTATTAAGAAAACAATAGACTTCTTAAAAGAAAATAATAAGTAATAAATAAAAAACTACTTTGTATATACAAAGTAGTTTTTTATTTATTCGTCTATAATGAGAAAACAGAATTAATATTATAAATACTTATATATTTATATTTTTATAATTGTCATATATATCATTAATACAGTAATCAATTATTGTTTCAGTCAAAATTAACTTTCTGTACTAGTTTTAATATTTCGTTAAAAAACAATATTTGTACGTGTTTTCATTTTTTGTGTATGAGTGAAAAAGACAGTTCTGTATATAATATATTTATTTATTTATAAATTAATTTCTTAGCTAAATATTGTTGTCTTATTTATTTGACAATTTCTTTTTAAAGTTGTATATTAAAGTAGTAAAAATAAGATTAATATACATTTGGAGGTATATAATGGTGAAATCATCAAAAGATTTAACAAAAAAAGAGCATTTAGAAATGTACGAATTAATGCTTTTAATTAGAGACTTCGATATGGAGTTGAGTAAACTTTATTCTAGAGGTTTGGTTCATGGTATGACTCACTATTCTGTAGGAGAAGAGGCGGCTAACGTGGGAGCTATTTATCCACTTAGAAAAGAGGATTTAATGTTCTCTAATCACCGCGGTCACGGGCAAACAATTGCTAAAGGTGTAGAAATTGACAGAATGATGGCAGAAATACTAGGGAAAGCCACAGGACAATGTAAAGGTCGTGGTGGAAGTATGCATATCTATGATTTAGAAAATGGGAATATGGGATGTAACGGTATAGTAGGTGGAGGACACGGACTAAGTACAGGTGCAGCTCTAGCTCAAAAAATGAAAAAAACTGATAATGTAGTTATTTGCTGTATGGGAGATGGAGCTACTAACGAAGGAAGCTTCCACGAATGTTTAAATATGGCATCTAACTGGGATTTACCTCTTATTTTCTATGTTATAAATAATAAATATGGTATTTCTATGGCTCAAGAAAGATGTATGCGTGTAGAGAAAATTACTGAAAGAGCAGCATCATATAGAATTAAATCAGTCTATATAGAAGATGGAAATGATGTTTTAGCAGTTTATGATGGTATGCAAGAAGCTATAGAACATGCAAGAAGTGGTAAAGGTCCGGTATTAGTAGAAGCAGTATCATATAGATGGTTTGGACATTCAGCGTCTGATGCAGGAAAATATCGTAGTCGTGAAGAAGTTGCAGAATGGAAGTTAAAAGATCCTAATGTAAAATATAGAAACTATTTACTAGAAAATGGAATTGCTACTGAAGAAGAATTAGTAGCTATTGAACAAGAATCAAAAGCAGTTATAGATGAAGCAGTTGAATTTGCAAAAGAATCACCATTTGCAGACGGAGAAGTAGCATTCCAAGATAATTATGCAGATTAATAAATATTATTTCTAAAAAGTAGGAGAAAATAAAATGGTAAAAGAAATGAAAATTATGTCAGTTCGTGAAGCGATTAAAGAAGCTATGAGCGATGAAATGAGAGCTGACGAAACAGTATTTTTGATGGGAGAAGACGTAGGTATATTTGGAGGAGATTTTGGTACAACAGTAGGTATGCTGGAAGAGTTTGGACCAGAAAGAGTTTTAGATACACCTATTAGTGAAGCTGCTATTGCAGGAGCAGCAGCAGGAGCTGCATCAGTAGGTATGAGACCTATAGTAGATATTACATTTATGGACTTTGTTACTATAGCTATGGATGCAATAGTTAACCAAGCAGCACCTATGCGTTATATGCTAGGGGGAGACGTTCAAGTTCCTGTAGTTTATCGTTGTGCATCTGGATCAGGAACAGGAGCAGCAGCACAACACTGTAAAGCCTTAGAAGCATGGTTCTGCCATATTCCTGGTTTAAAAGTTGTAGCACCAGGAACACCTCAAGATATTTATTCTGTACTTAGAGCGTCTGTACGTGATAACAACCCTGTTATATATATTGAGCCAAAAGCTTTATTTGGACGTAAGGGAGAAGTGGATACTGATAAAGTATACGAAATAGGTAAAGGTGAAGTAAAAATAGAAGGTAAAGATATTACTTTAGTTTCTTGGGGAAGAATGTTAGAGCGTAGTTTACAAGCAGCTGAAGAATTAAAAGCAGAAGGAATTGAAGTAGAAGTAGTAGATCCAATATCATTAGTACCTTTAGATACAGAACTTATATCTAAATCTGTTAAGAAAACAGGTAAATTAGCTATTTGTCATGATTCATTCAAGACAGGAGGTTTCGGAGGAGAAATTGCAGCACGTATTGCAGAAAGTGATGCTTTTGATTTCTTAGATAGCCCGATTTATCGTATAGCTGGTGCTGATACAAATATACCATCAGCAAAAAATTTAGAAAAATTAGTTGTACCTGATGTTGAAGACATTAAAGCTACAATAAGAAAAGCAGTAAATAAAAAATAAAAATCTTTAACGAAGGAAGTGAGCAAACAAATGGCAATTGAAGTAATAATGCCAAAAGCTGGAAGCGAGATGGAAGAAGGCGAAATCGTACAATGGTTTAAGCAAGAGGGCGACGAAGTCAAAGAGGGAGAAGTTTTACTTGAGATTGTAACTGACAAAGTTAATATGGAAGTAGAGGCAGAAGCAAGTGGAACTTTACTAAAAATATTAGCTAATCCTGGAGATGTTGTACCTGTTGTACAAACTATTGCATGGATAGGAGAACCTGGAGAAGAGGTATCTTCATCTACTGATACAAAATCAGTAGAGATAGAAACTGTTGTCGAGAAAAAAGTTGACAGAACACCAGTAAAAGAAGTAGAAAAAATAGATTACTCTGGTCTTCGTGCTACTCCAGCAGCTAGAGCATTTGCAAGAGAAAAAAATATTGATTTAAGTAAAGTTGTAGGTACTGGTGCTAAAGGAAGAATACATAAAGATGATGTAATTAATTACAAATTAAATGATAAAGTTAAAATATCTCCTTTAGCAGAAAGAATAGCACAGGTTGAAGGAATTAATGTTAAATCTATAGTAGGAACAGGACCTAATGGCAAAATAATGAAAGAGGATGTATTGGCAGTTCTTTCAGGAACTACTAAAGAAGCTCCTAAACCAAAAGAAGAAATAGTTTCTAAAGTGGAGAAAAAAGAAGATAAACTACCTAACGAAAATCAATGGGGAGTTGTCGAAACTATACCTATGTCTCCAATGCGTAAAGTTATCTCTAAACGTATGAGTGAATCTTACTTCTCTGCCCCTACATTCGTAGTAAATGTAGAAGTAGATATGACAGAACTACTAGCTTTACGTAAGAAAGTTTTGGATACTATAATGGCAGAAACAGGTAAGAAAGCTACAGTTACTGACTTTGTATCTTTAGCTGTTATAAAATCGTTAATGAAACATCCTTATGTTAATGCTTCATTATCAAAAGATGAAAAAGAAATGTATTTACATCACTATGTAAACTTATCTATAGCTGTAGGTATGGATAGTGGTCTAGTAGTGCCAGTTATTAAAGGTGCTGATAAGATGAGTCTAAAAGAATTGGTAGTAGCTTCAAAAGAGATAACTACTAAAGCTCTTGAAGGAAAATTACGCCCTGACGAAATGGCAGATTCAACATTTACTATAAGTAACTTAGGAATGTATGGAGTTCATAGCTTTGTACCTATAATTAATCAACCTAATACAGCTATTCTAGGAGTTAGTGCTACCCAAGAAAAACCAGTGGTAAGAGACGGAGAAATAGTAGTGCGTCCTATTATGATGCTTACATTGACAGCAGATCATCGTGTTGTTGACGGATTAGAGGGTGCCAAATTTATGAAGACATTAAAAGAAGCTATTGAAAACCCTATATCATTATTGATATAATTACAAAATAATATAAAGAAAATTAACGAAGGAAGTGAAAATAATGGCAGTAGAAGTAATAATGCCAAAAGCCGGAAGCGAAATGGAAGAAGGCGAAATCGTACAATGGTTTAAACAAGAAGGTGACGAAGTAAAAGAAGGAGAAGTCCTACTTGAGATTGTAACTGATAAAGTTAATATGGAAATTGAAGCAGAAGCAAGTGGAACATTACTAAAGATATTACATAAAGCAGGAGAAGTTGTTCCAGTAGTACAAACTATAGCTTGGATAGGAAAAGCTGGAGAAGAAATTCCAGGAGTAGAATCTAATACATCTGTTGCTAAGGAAGTTGTTGCAGAAGTTGCAAAAGATGTAAAAGTACCTACAACTAAAGAAGAAGATAAACTACCACAAAGAGAACGCCAAGGAGAATTTGATGTATGTGTTATTGGTGGTGGACCGGCAGGATATGTCGCAGCTATTAAAGCAGCACAACTTGGTGGAAAAGTAGCTTTAGTTGAAAGTAGAGAATTAGGAGGAACATGTCTAAATCGTGGATGTATTCCTACAAAAACATTCTTACACAATGCAGAAATTATTAATCATATAAAATCAGCACGTGATCGTGGAATTAAATTAGTAAATGATGCATTTTCTGTAGATATGGAAAAAACAGTAGACGTTAAGAATAAGGTAGCCAAAACATTATCAGGTGGAGTCGCAGGTCTTCTTAGATCTTACGGAGTAAAAGTTTATAACGGCGTTGGTAAGTTAACTGCCGATAAAAAGGTACTAGTAAATGATACTGAAACTATTGATGCAGATAGAATTATTCTTGCAGGTGGATCAAAAGTAAGTAGAATAAATATTCCAGGAATGGATAACGAGAAAGTTCTTACAAGTGATGAAATCTTAGATATTACAGAATTACCATCAAGAATGGTAGTTATTGGTGGAGGAGTAATAGGTTCAGAATTAGGACAAGCATTTGCTACATTTGGAACTAAAGTAACTATAGTAGAAATGGCTGATAGATTAATTGCCAATATGGATAAAGATGCTTCAGCTCTATTAGAGAAGAAATTTAAGCAACAAGGAATTGAAGTATTAACAAGTTCTAAATTATTAGAAATCAAAGATAATGGTCGTGATTTAACAGTGAAAATTGAAGGAAGACCAGATGTAGTAGCTGATAGAGTATTATTATCTATTGGACGTGTACCAGATAATGAATGTTTAGGTGAATTAGCAGACAAGTTTGAGATGGAACGTGGACGTGTCAAAGTAGACGAATATATGGAAACGTCTGTTAAAGGAATTTATGCTCCAGGAGATATTAACGGAACTAAGATGTTAGCACACGCAGCATTCAAAATGGGAGAAGTTGCAGCAGAAAATGCAATGGGGCACAGTAAAAAAGTTGATCTTAAATCAACTCCGGCAGCTATCTACACACATCCAGAAGTTGCTATGGTTGGTCTAACAGAAGAACAAGCACGTGAAAAATATGATATTAAGATAGGAAGATTTAATTTTGGAGCTAATGGACGTTCACTAGCATCAAATCAAGGAGAAGGGTTTGTAAAAGTAATTATGGATACTAAATATAGAGAAATATTAGGTATTCATATAGTTGGTCCAGTAGCAGCAGAATTAATTAATGAAGGATCAACACTAATTCAAACAGAAATGACTATAGATGATGTAATGGATATTATCCACGGACACCCTACATATGCAGAGGCATTGTATGAAGCTATGGCAGACTGTATAGATATGTGTATCCATGCACCAAAGAAAAAATAATTCAACCTAAAAAATCCCTTAGATAAAATCTAGGGGATTTTTAAATATAAAAGAAGTATTTATTATATAAAATGATTTATTAACATAGAAATATAATTGAAAAATATTTATTTTGTAGATTAATACTTATTATAACATTTTAAATAATACGAAAACTTTGTATTTATTTATAAAATTTATCTTGCATAACAATATAAAAAATGCTATAATTATAAAGATGCTGTGGCATTAATTACGATGTTCCTCTGTTAACAAGAGTTAGTAACGAGCATTTTGTAAATGAAGGAGAAAAAAATGAGTAAATTAATCGAAATGATTACAAAATCACAATTAAGAACTGATATTCCTGAGTTCAGAGCTGGAGATACAGTTAGAGTACACGTTCGTATAATCGAAGGTGGTCGTGAGCGTATCCAACAATTCGAAGGAGTAGTAATTAAACGTCGTGGTGGTGGAATCTCTGCTACTTATACTGTACGTAAAATTTCTAACGGAGTAGGTGTAGAGAGAACATTCCCAGTACACACTCCAAAAGTAGAAAGAATAGAAGTAGTACGTAAAGGTAAAGTAAGACGTGCTAAATTATACTACTTACGTAACTTACGTGGTAAAGCTGCTCGTATCAAAGAAGTACGTTAATAAAATAATAAAAACACCGTTGAAGTGACAGCATTTCAACGGCTTTTTTTATTAAATGTACCGAAAAGTACAGATATATTATATTTATATTGTGTTATTCTAAAATTTATTTTTAAAGGGATATATAATAAACCCCTGTTTTTGTATTAGTAAAATAAGACTAATTACTTATCTTTTCTTTTTCTTTTTTTATATTTTGTAACTTTGTTATGTGTATAATAAGATGTTGTTAATGATAGTATAGCTACAATAACTATAAATAATATTTTTTCCATTATTGTTTCCTAATTTGAGAAGGATAGTAATTTACAGCACCAAAACCTGACGGTGAAGGTGATATTCTCTTAAAATACACAATAACTCCTCTGCTAAGTTCAGTACCAGCTACCATTCCAATGAATGTAGCTATTGCAGATACTGGGATAGCAGAGGCTCCTCCTGAAACGCCTGCAGCAGCTAGAAGACCTGTAATCAAAGCAGTAGCACCAGAAATACTAGCTGATACCGCATATGATAAGTAACTATTTAAATATAAATCAAAGGCTCCATCCAAAAATATAACAACTTTTGTTGTACCTTGTGGTCCCCATCTTAGTTGTAGTTCACTCTTAATTATTTGATAATCTTCTTTTGATATCTCGTTATTTTTATATTTTTGTTCTAGTATATTTAATATTTCGCTGTTTTTTATATATACAACTTCTTTAATATCCTTATTTTCAGCTTTAGCAACATTGTCATTTTGATAAATAATTCCAGAAACAGGTGTAACGACTAAACTTGTAGATAGTAATGCACTAGCTAATTTAATTTTTTTATTCATGATTAGTTCTCCTTTAAATTTTATTTATCCTATGCATTTGCAACTACATAAAATTATTTTAAGTATATACTTAATTTGTATTACACCTTAACGATAACATAGAAAACGTTTGTAATCAAAAGAAAAACAGAACAAAATTATGAAAAACAGTAAAAATAGATAAATAAAAATATATGCTAATATGTTACAACTATTAGTATTTTATCAGCTATAAGTTTACAAGATACGTAACAGGGGTATACATAATACAATAATAAAATTACAAATAAAAAAACAGTTAAAATAAACTGTTTTAATGATGATGTCATATAAAAGCTAATAAAAACATATCTAATTGTAAATAGCTTTTATTTAAAAATCAATTAAAATATTATTTTTAATAAAAAAAAAATAAAACTAGTATTTATATTATTAAATACTAGTTTTTTATTTTATTTAGATTTTTTATCACAAAAAATGGACATCCTAAATTACAAAATTCTGTAATATAATCTTCAAGATTATTAATGTTTTTATGATTGTTACTGTCTTTTGTCAAAATAAATCCACTTAGTCTTAATTTTTCATAAGCTATATCGCCTACTATATACGATTTACTTTTTAATACATCAACAAATTTTGCTGAGAATAACTCTTTATCAAAGGCATCTTTATAGTTGAATATTAATTCAAATTTACCATCTTCAGTTTCAAAAACTAAATTTTCTTGAGTCAGTTGCATATATTATTCTCCTTTACTAAAAGGTTTTTTCAAGATATATAGTATGATAAATATAGCAGAATAAATTAGTAGAACAAACATTGCAAAGTATTGTGTTCTATCTAAAATAATATCTAACTTTTCTTTATTAGATCTTGTGCTAAATTCATTATCTTGTATGAAAGTATTCTTTATTTTCGTATAGTTAGATGTATCCGTATTAGATGTATACGTAGAAAACACAGTAGCATAGTTGGCAGATAAGTAATCGTAATTTTGGAATAACAATATTTTATTATTCATTAAAAAGTACTTAATGTTTTTATCAGAATGATCTTTATAGAATAAATCATATATATCATTACTTATTGATATATTCTCGTTATTGATGTTATACGTGTCTGCTTTTAATGCTAGTTTATAAATATAATTTTTGAAAATATTATCGTACATTTCTTGAACAGTATCAAAAAAGCTATCTTTATCTTCAGATATATTAAGGACAGTAACTAATATTTTAGTATTACCGCTGTAAGCTATAAGTGTTGTTTTATTACCATCGTAGTTTGTTCCTAAAACTCTTATAGTATCTGACTGTATAAATTTTATGTTATTATCTGCGGTATTTCCATTACTGAATTCATAAGTAGGATTTTTAGTTATATCAGTTATTTCTTGAAAATTTAAAATAGTTTCACTTACTAAATAACTTATATTTTTAGCGGTAGATTTATTTTCTGAACTTATTTCTAAACTAACAAGCTCACTATTTTGTAAAGTAAGTTTATCTATAATATGTTGAAAATCTGATATAGTGTAATTGAAAAACTGAATTGTACTTTGAACTAAAATATTAGATTTATCTTGTTCTAGAAGGAAAATAGCATCTTTAACAGTTATTTCTTGGGAAATGTCATATTTTTGTAAAATATCGTCAGTACCTGCTAAATTGATTTTCGTATCTAAAGTAATTTTTTTCTCTTTTAATTGTTCGGAAATAGTAAATACTAGTAGTTTATTAATTAGAGTATCGTAAGAAACTACTTCGTTTTCTTTATTTTTGGATATTATTTTTCCTGTATTTAGTTCTGATATAGTTATGTTTGCATTTGGATTATTAGAGCGCAATTTCTCTATTACATTGTTGTCTATAAAATTATTATTAGCTAAACTAATTTTATTTGTAAATGGTAAAAATGAAATTACCATTATTACTAAAATAAATTTTTTTAATTTCATTAGAAAAAAATCCTTTTTAAAATCTATATAATACAT
>NZ_JACBYC010000030.1 GCF_013415425.1 Gemella sp. GH3
TCCTTATATATTATAATAAATCTTATAAAAAAAGAATATTTAGCATTTCATTTTAATAAAACACTAAATATTTTCTTTAATTACAAAAATTATTGTTTCTTTATAAGTTCATTAGTTAATTATATTACTGTCTAACAATTTCTTATGTAAATTATTAAATTCATTTATTGTCAATGTCTCACTTCTTCTGGTAGGATCAATATTTACTTCCAAGCATATATTCATTAATAGTTCTTTTTTATCTTTACCTATAAAAGTAATAAGATTATTCATTAAAGTTTTTCTACGTTGTGAAAAACAACTTCTGACGAACTTGAAAAATTTCTCCTCATTAACATTAAATTCTTTTTTCTTTTTCGTTAATATTCTAACTACTGCACTCTCAACATTAGGTGCAGGAACAAATACTTTTTTAGGAACAGTAAATAAATATTCTACATCTGTATAATAATTTAATAGTATAGTTAATGAATTATAGTCTTTAG
Organism: Gemella sp. GH3; assembly: GCF_013415425.1. Taxonomy (GTDB): domain Bacteria; phylum Bacillota; class Bacilli; order Staphylococcales; family Gemellaceae; genus Gemelliphila. The sequence continues at coordinate 486 of NZ_JACBYC010000030.1, forward strand.
TTCCTACTTTTGCATTTAATCTATTAGCAACCTCTTTTTGCATCATTACTACATAACCATCAATTAATGTAGTATTTTCTAATAAATGCGTCAAAATAGGAGTAGTAATATAATAAGGTAAATTAGCAACTACCATAACTTTATCACAATCAGCTAATTCCGACTTTATAAATGCATCAACATCTACTTTCAATATATCTTCATTAATAATTTTTATATTATTATAATCGATAAGTGTCTCTTCTAATATTGGTAATAGCCTTGTATCAATTTCGAATGAAATAACTTTTTTGGCTTTTTTCGCTAATGCTTCTGTCAATGAGCCTATTCCAGGGCCTATTTCTATTACCATTGTATTCTCATCTATTTGTGCTCCGTCCACTATTCTATTTAAAATATTATTATCTATTAAAAAGTTTTGACCAAAACTTTTTTTAAATTTAAAATTATATTTTTTTAAAATTTGAAATGTTTTTTTAGGTGTACCTATCATTAATCATTACCTTCTATTTTATTAATCGTATCTATTAATTTCTGCTTTGAAATATTGTACATATTTAATTTATTTAATAACTGTTTAGCATTCGTGTATTCTATATTTAATTCTTCACAAAGTTTTTCTCTTAAAACCTTTGAAGTTTTTCCTGCAACTAATCCTAAATTTATTAATAAATCATTAGTTATGTCATACTTAACATTTTCTAGAGGAGTATAACATTTTCTTAACGCAAAAATAATATCTTCTTTACTCGCAGCTTCTACTCCTATTTTTCCTTTTTTATCCACAGCTTTTTTATTAGATATATAAGCTTGCTTAGCTGTTGGAATATTTTGTGTTATTATATTTCTTATGCGCTTTCCTGCATAATCTGGATCTGTTAATATTATTATTCCTCTATCTTTTGATAAAAGTTTAAGTCTTTCTATTTTTCTTTTAGTAATTGCTGAACCATTAGTTTCGAACGTATCACATTCTACAGCCTCTTTTACTCTGTTAGTATCATCACGTCCTTCAACTACTATTATTTCTTTGATTTTCATAACAAATTTCCTTAATAATTAATTATAAATAATATAATATCACATTTAATAATTATATTGTAGTAATATATAAATTTATACACATAAAAACACGTTCTTTAAGATAAACACTTTTTAGTTTTGTTTGTATCTTTATAGAACATGTTTTTTATAATAGTATATAATTTATTTATTATTTTCTTATAACAGAAATATTTAATTCTAGTAATTGCTCTAAGTCAACTTTAGACGGTGATTCTGTCATTAAGCAAGAAGCATTTGCTGTTTTAGGGAACGCTATAGTATCTCTCAGATTATCACGCCCTGCAAGTAACATAACAAATCTGTCTAATCCTAAAGCACAACCTCCATGAGGTGGAACTCCATATTCAAATGCATCTAATAAGAATCCAAATTGACTTCTTGCACTCTCTTCACTAAATCCTAAAGCTTTTAACATAGAAGTTTGAATATCTTTGTCATATATTCTTATACTTCCTCCACCTAGCTCATAACCATTTAAAACTATATCATAAGCTTGAGCATACGCTTTTTCTGGAGAAGTTTCTAATAAATGAATATCTTCTACTTTTGGCATAGTAAATGGATGGTGTGCAGCACTGTATTTACCACTTTCCTCATCGAATTCTAGTAAAGGCCAATTTACTACCCATAGATAATTAAATTTATTAGAATCAATTAAATCTAAATCACGTGCTAATTTTTGACGTAATGCCCCTAAAGACGCATAGCATACTTTATTGCTATCAGCTGCAAATAAAATTATATCTCCTACTTCGGCATCAGTTCGTTCTTTAATCTTAGTAATTACTTCTTCATCAAAGAATTTTGCTATTGCTCCAGTAAATCCTTCTTCCGTAACTTTCACCCATGCAAGACCTTTTGCTCCATAGTTAGCTACATAATTTCCTAGAGCGTCTATATCTTTTCTAGAATACTTGTCAGCAACACCTTTAGCTACTATACATTTAACAGCTCCACCTTGCTCTATAGCATTAGTAAACACTTTAAAATCAATATTTTCTACTATATCGCTAACATCTTTTAGTTCCATACCAAATCTCGTATCAGGCTTGTCACTACCAAATCTTTCCATAGCTTCGTTATAATCCATTCTCTCGAATGGTAACTTAACATCTATTCCCTTAACTGCTTTCATTACGTGAGCTATTAAGCCTTCAATCATAGTAATAATTTCATCTTGCGACATAAAGCTCATTTCCATATCTATCTGAGTAAAGTCTGGTTGACGATCAGCACGTAAATCTTCATCACGGAAACATCTAGCTATTTGATAATATCTATCAAATCCAGCAACCATAAGTAATTGTTTAAATAACTGCGGAGATTGAGGTAAAGCATAAAATTCTCCTGGATGTACACGACTAGGAACTAAATAATCTCTAGCTCCTTCTGGCGTAGATTTTGTTAAAATTGGCGTTTCTACATCTGTGAAATTTTTGCTATCTAAGTAGTCTCTAGTAGCTTTTGTTATTTTAGAACGTAAATGTATTACTTCTGCAAGTTCTGTACGACGTAAATCTAAGTAACGATATTTCATTCTTAATTCTTCACTTGATAAACTTGCATCGTCAAGAACAAATGGTAATGTTTTAGCACTTGATAAAATTTCTACTGTATCAACAATAACTTCAACTTTTCCTGAGCGAATTTTATCATTCACAGTTCCCTCGCTACGTAATACTACTTCTCCTTCTACAGATACTACATATTCGTTACGTAATGTGTCTGCTATTTTATGAGCTTGTTCATTTTTTTCTCCAGAAAATATACACTGAACAACTCCCATTCTATCTCTCACATCTATAAAAATTAAATTACCTAAATCACGACGTTTACTTACCCATCCCTTTATGGTAACTTTTTGTCCTACATATTTTTCATCTATTAATCCTGCATAATCCGTTCTACCGTAAGCACTCATATTATTATTTTCCTCCAATTTTTTCTTCAAAATATTTTAACACATTATCTATATTAACTGTTTCTTGTGTGAAATTTGACATATCTTTTACTATAACATTATTTTCTGTTAATTCTGTATCTCCTATTATAATAGTATACTTAGAATTATATCTATCAGCTAACTTTAATTGTGCCTTCATTTTTTTATCAAAATAATCATTTTGTACTTTAAAATTATTAAGACGTAGATTATTAGTTAACTTAACAGAAAATTCTCCTGCTCTATCTCCCATAGAAACAACAAATATATCAATACTATCATCTATAGGTAACTTAATATTTTCATTCTCTAATGCTAGTAATAGTCTTTCTATACTTAATGCAAATCCAATACCTTTTTCTCCAGTAGGACCTCCTAGTAATTCTACTAGCCCGTTATAACGACCACCACCACATAAAGTTTTTAGTTCTACTTCGGGATTATCTATCATAATCTCAAAAGCTGTATGAGTATAATAGTCTAAACCTCTTACTAAATTACTATCTACTTCATAGTTAACATTTAAATTATCTAAATGTTTCAAAACTTCATTAAAATAGGCTTTTGATTCTTCTCCTAAGAAATCTAGCAGTTTCGGGGCTGTTGACATAAGCTCATGATGAGCATCAACTTTACAATCTAATATTCGCATAGGATTTTTATGTAATCTGTTTTTACAGTCATCACAAAATTCATTTATTCTAGGTTGAAAATGTTTTACTAAAGCATCATTATATTCTTGTCTCTCATTTGGATTCCCCAAAGAATTAATATTAACCTTAATATTATTAATTCCAAAAGATTTATAAATGTTATATGCTAAACTAACCACTTCTGCATCAATTCGTGGACTTTCTTCACCAATAACTTCAACTCCATACTGAACAAATTGACGATATCTACCTTTTTGTTTTCTCTCATACCTAAACATAGGACCAATATAAAATAACTTTTGTGGTTTTATACTTTCGGCAAAAAGCTTGTTTTCTATATACGAACGAACAACTCCAGCAGTTCCTTCCGGTCTAAGAGTTAATGAACGATTACTTTTATCAAAAAAAGTATACATTTCTTTCTGTACTATATCCGTTGTATCTCCTACTCCTCTAGCAAATAAATCTGTAGATTCAAAAATAGGAGTTCTTATTTCACTATAACAAAAATTTTGACTTATATTTCTCAATTCATCTTCTATATATTGCCATTTTCGTGATTCTTCTGGCATTATATCTTGCGTTCCTCTAGGAATATTAATTATAACCATTAATATTACCTCCTTTCTTGCTAATCAAAATACAAAAAATCCCATACAAGCAAATTGCTTATATGGGACGATTCAATCTCGTGGTGCCACCCTAATTCATACTTAAAAAGTACCTTTAATTAATTTAAAATATTAATTTGTTCAAAGTAGTGTTCCTTATTTTAAAAATTAATGTTAAGTTTTCCAGCCACGAACCCAACTCTCTGTATCAACAAATATAAAATAAAATCTACCTTGCATTACTCTTATCACAATAATTATTTAATAATACTATACTAAAACTAGAGAAATGTCAAGAAAAACATAATTTATTTTATTAAAATAGTTAATTAATTATTAGATTCATTATTTTTCATCAATGGTTTACATAAACACTGTCCCTTATTACAATTACATTTTATAATGTCAGGAGCTGTCAACTCTAAATTTTGCAGTTTAGTTATAATATTTCTAATATCTGACTTATTCATCTTAGAAATTTCTAGAATATATCGTATTAGCTCGGCTTGTTTAGTATTACATACTAAATCAAATATACTATCTATTTTTTGATAAATTATATCGTCTTTATTAAGATTAGCTGAATAAAAGAATGTCTTGCCAATTTTTTCTATGTTCAAACAATTTTTTTTTACCAAACGAGAAATTAATGTTTTTACTGTTGATATGCTCCACTTCAAACTTGTATCTAAATTCTTATGAATAGTTAGTGCATCTATTCTAGGATTTGCCCATACTATTTCCATAATTTTCCATTCTGCTTGCGTAATCATAAAACCTCCCTATTTATTAATCCAATAATTTAATCTAAGTGCATTTAACACCACAGAAATAGAACTAAAACTCATAGCTAATCCTGCTAACATAGGGCTTAAAAGTATAGGATATAATATTCCAGCTGCTATAGGTATCCCTAAGATATTATAGAGAAATGCAAAAAATAAATTTTGCTTAATAGTTTTCATTGTTTTTCTCCCTAATTTAACAGTAGCATGTACGTCCATTAAATCATTGTTCACTAAAACTATATCTGCTGATTCTATAGCTACATCAGTTCCTTTACCTATAGCCATACCTACTTGAGCTTGAGCTAATGCTGGAGCATCATTAATACCATCACCTACCATAGCAACAACTCTACCTTCTTTTTGAAGATTTTTCACAATATTTGCTTTTTCATCAGGAAAAACTTCAGCATATACCTTATCAATATTAGCTTTTTTAGCAATACCTTGAGCAGTAATAGTATTATCACCAGTTAACATAATAACATCAAGACCTAATTTCTTAATAGAAGATATAGCTTGCGTACTACTTTCTTTTATCTCATCTGCAACAGCAAACAATCCTATAATTTTATTATCTAAAATTACAAATAAAGCTGTTTTTTGATCATTCGAGAATTTTTCTGCCTCTTTTTCAAAAATTATCTCTTTAGCATATTTTTTAGCTAATGTAATATTACCAATATACACATCTTTTTCTAAAATTTTAGCATAGACACCCAAACCGTCTAAAATTTTATAGTCATCTGCAGCTACCATAGAAATATTATTTTCTTTGGCTTTATCAATAATAGCTCTCGCTAATGGATGAGTAGATAATAATTCAACACTACTTGCATAAGTTAATAATTGTTTATAATCAACTTTAGTCAATATATCCGTAACTACTGGTTCTCCTTTTGTTATAGTTCCTGTCTTATCTAAAACTATAGTATCTACTTCACTAACTCTCTCAAGAGATTCTGCATTTTTTATCAAAATACCATAATTAGCACCTTTTCCTGTTGCTACCATAATCGCAGTAGGAGTCGCTAATCCCAAAGCACAAGGACAAGCAATAACTAATACTGAAATAAAAGTCTCCCACGCCAATTGTAAATCTTTACCAATAAATATCCAGTACAACAAGGTTAATAATGCTATAGAAATAACCGCAGGAACAAAGTAACCGGCTATTCTATCAGCTAACTTGGCTATAGGTGCTTTTGAACCTTGAGCTTCCTCAATAAGATTTTTTATTTGAGATAAAACAGTATCTTCTCCTACTTTAGTAACTCGATAATAAATAGAACCATTCTTATTCAAACTAGCTCCTACAACATTATCTCCTAAATTTTTATTAACAGGTATACTTTCTCCAGTTAGCATAGATTCATCTACTTGTGCAGTACCTTTTTCTACTATTCCATCGACAGCTATTTGTTCTCCTGCCTTTGAAATCAGCAAATCACCTACTTGTACTAATTCAATAGGTATAACTTTCTCTTTATCTCCTTCTATACGTGTTGCATACTTTGGAACAAGGTCTAATAAAGATTGTACTGATTTTGTCGTTTGCTTCTTAGCTTTTTGCTCCAAATATTTACCCATAGTGATCAAAGTTAAAATAACTGCCCCTGATTCAAAATAAACATCCACTTTCTTACCATTAAGGATAAAGAAAATAGCTACTACTCCTTGAATAAAAGCTGCTAAAGTTCCTAATGCAACTAATGTATCCATATTAGGACTCTTATTTATTAAGTTTTTTATTCCTTTGGTATAGTATGTGAAATTAACAACAATAATTGGAATAGATAAAATAAGTTGAAAAATAGCCATATATAAATTATTGTGTAGAATGTGAGGAACTGGTAATCCTACCATATGACCCATCGAAAAATATAACAGCGGTATTATGAATAACAATGACAACAACAATCTATACTTTAACTTATAATCTACATTATCTTCTAAATTATTAGTCATTTTATCTATAATATCAATCTCATATCCTAATTTTTTTATGTCATTTATTATTTTATTAGTTACTTTTATATTAGAAGTAACATACAACTTCTCATTAGAAAAATTAACTTGAGCTAATTCTACACCTTCTATATCGTTAACAATTTTTTCAATTTTACTAGCACAATTAACACAACTCATACCTTTAATATGAAAAACTTCTCTATATTGTTTTTGCGGTAAAGTGTCATAACCTAGATTAGCTACTTCTTTAGCAACAACATCTAAAATATTTTTATCACTATAATCAAATGTTAACTTTTCTGTAGCAAAATTAACACTAATATTTTCTATTCCTTCTATATTTTGCAAATGTTTTTCAATCTTATTAGCACAATTAACGCAACTCATACCTTTTATAGTAATTATTTTTTTCAAATTTATCACCTCATATTAAAAATATATAATAAAATTATTATCTACATTTGTAAATTATAGTTTACATACTTCTTATCTATATGTCAAGATATTAAATTATATAATAAATAAAATATTTGTAATCATCATAATAAACTATAAAACTAATAATTGGAATAAAAAAAGATATTAGAATAAAAATTCCAATATCTTTTTTTTATTTTATATATTTTTTTCTTTTGCTGATAATTCTCGATATTTTAATGGCGTTATTTTTTCTAAAGATTTGAAAATTCTAATGAAATAACTAGTATCATAATATCCAACATAATCAGATATTTCAGAAATAGAAAAATCTGTATTGCTTAGTAAATACTTAGAATTAGATATTCTCTTATTATGGATATAATCAACTATACTAAAGCCCATCTCTCTATTAAATATCGAAGATAAGTAACTCTTATTTACACCTAAATGATCACTAACATCATTTAAGCTGATTTTTTCTCTTATGTGATCATTAATATACAAAATACAGTTTCTAACTACTTGTTGTTTATTTTTATAACGTTCTTTATCTATTAATAAACAATACTTTCTAATTATATCTTCAGAGAAGTCATAATTATCAAGTTTATTTTTTATATTTATCCATAGACTATCAACATCTATCAAGTTAGCTTCACTATTAAGTAACATTGCGTGCAATACATCATTAACATAATTTAATTTTCTTCTATGAGCATTGTCTTCTGTAGGATAATCTACACAAGTTAATGAGTACCCACGTAAATCAAACATCATTTCAATTTTTGTAATGTCCCCTAACAATAAAGCTTCTCTTAGTTCTCTATGTAACTTAGCTTGATTTTCTAAAATTTCATTTACACCATACTGAGTATCATACGTTATTTTTTTAGTAGTTTTTACGCTAGTATCTTGGAATATTTCTATTTCATCCAAATAGTTGATATCTTCTCTCTCAGCAATTAGTTCTAACAAATAATTGAATTTCTTTTTATTAGTAACTGGAAACGATACAACTAAATTTTTAACATTGTCTTCAATATCTAAACTTTGTTTTATCAACATTTCTTTGTAATCATTAACTGAAATATAATTTTCTAAGTATGGAGATAAAATATAAAATTTATTTTCATTCTCTTCACTAGGAACAAATAAAGTATATACTGCAACTGAGCTGTAAACTTTAACTAATTTTTCTTTTTTCAAATTATACTCTATAGATTTTCTCATTCTTTGTAGATATCTTATGACAACAGTCTTGATATCATTATTAGAAAACTTTATTTTATCTATACTTTCTTCATAATTATCAAAGCTACCACATACAATTTGATTATCTATATCAAGTATATCTAGTATTCTATTTAACTTATTTAAATTGCTTTTCATCTACACCCTCCAATTAATCCAAAGTTACATCTCGTCTAGCATTAATTACGTATGAAATACCCATAAATAAAACAATGTAACACAAAGTCATAAGGAATAATTCTGTATTATTTAATTTATAAAACTCTTTCACCGAACTCTGAGTTAATTCAGAATTATAATAATTTACTATTAAATATACATTAGTAAATATATATTTTGCTGCAGAAAATTTAGTAGCTACCCAAGCAGATAATGCCGAAACAATATTTTGACCTAGGATCATAACCATTAATGCTACTAAAGACAATATTTGCGTTTTTACCCAAGTACATATTAATAATACTAAAGATATAAAAAATATAATATATACTAGCATAACTAAAAATGTAATACCTAATTGTTGCCAAAGTAGTCTACCAAAATAACCATCAGGCATTTTTTGGGTTAACAAACCATAAAAATCAAATCCATTTTTATAAACAAGATATTTTTGAATAAACAAATCAAATATAAACCCTACAATTGTCATAAAGATAGTATTAATTATGGCTACAAATATTTTTGCAGTTAAAACAGCACTTCTAGACTTCGGTTTAGAATATAAGAACTTAATAGTTCCTTTAGAATATTCTTGCGAAAGGTTGTTAGCAAAAATTATCATTGAAAAAATAATTGCTATATTTATTACAATCATAAACGAATTATCTATTACAAGCGTATAATCTGGAAGATTTTCACCATAACTAAATTTACTTACGTACTCAATTAAAATAATTAACCCAAACATAATTACAAAATATAATAAAGTAGTTTTCTTTTTATAATCTTTTATAAACTCATTAATTAATAACTTCATTATTTTGTACCTCCTTTACCTGTTATCTCCAAGAATCTTTCTTCAAGAGATTTTTTAACTACTTTAACTGTATCAATTTCTACATAGCTGTTTACTAGATAAGAAATGATTCTAGCTTTATCTTCTCTTTGAAGATTTTCAAAAACAAAGCCATTTTCAGTAAGTTGATAATTTATTTCTAAATCTTTTATTAATTTTTCAGCTAAATTATTATCATAAGTAGCTATTAATGTTTTCTCTACATTTTCTGAGATTAGATTATTTATATTGTCATCAGCTATTATACGCCCTTTTTCTAGAACTATAATACGATCTGATACTTTCTCAATCTCATCAAGTAAGTGTGAAGAAACTAATATAGACACTCCTCTTGAGGCAATTTCTTTTAATTTATTACGAAAATCTTGCACACCTTGAGGATCTAGTCCATTTACAGGCTCATCTAAAATTAATATTTTTGGATTAATCAATAAAGCTTGTGCTAAACCTAATCTTTGACGCATACCTAAAGAATAAGTTTTTACTTTTTTTCTAGCAACTTTCTCTAGGCCAACAAATTCCAAAACTTCTTTTATTTTTTCTTTTGTTATTTTTTTTGTAGAAAGACGTGCCAATTGTTTTAAGTTAGCATATCCTGTCATATAATTATAAAATTCTGGAGATTCTATCATTGATCCTACTTCTGCAAGCATTGCAGTATCACCTAAACCAAGTGATTTTTCAAAACAGAAAATATCTCCTTTTGAAATTTTTGTTAGACCTACTAACATACGCATAATTGTTGTCTTACCACTACCATTAGGACCTAGTAATCCAATTATTTCTCCTTCACGCATATCAAAAGTAATATCTTCTACAATAGTTTTTAAACCTATTTTTTTCTTTAGTCCTATTACTTCAAGAACAGTTTTTTTGTTTTCTTTAGTTTCCAATTGTTTGTTAGCATTAACATCATTAAATGCTACTTCATTAGCTATAAAAGATACATCGTTAGATGAGTTTTCAGATAATTTTAAATCAGTAACTAAAGTTTCATCTTTATTTAATTTTTCTTTCTCTTTTTCTATTGCTTGATCTAATTCTTCTCTATTCATTACTAAAGTATTTTCTAGATTATCTGAATCATTATTTTCTTCAGAAACCTTATTTTTTATTTCTTCTAATAATTCCAAATACTCTGAATTACCTTTTATATTTTCCGATTCTAAATCCTCCTGCTTAGAGTTGTCAAAATCATTTTTAGAGAATTTATCAATATTTTTTTTGTTATTTGTGCTTTCAAATAGCACTATGCTTTCATCGTTACTAAGATCTTTTTCATCATCTATTAAATTTTCATTTAATTTCTCTTGTTCTTTTAATTTATTAGTCATTAACACAATCTCCTCTCTTTAAAATTTTTACATTTATTATAACACAATAAATA
>NZ_JACBYC010000156.1 GCF_013415425.1 Gemella sp. GH3
ATCAATAAGTTGTTAATATAACAAATTTTGAATAATATGGTTAATTAATTTATAATTTTAAATAAATATGTTACAATAATTATAAATATAATTATTGTAACATACCAATTTTAATATATGATTTGTAAATTTTTTTATGTTTGGAGGTAGAAATTATTAAATTTTTGAAAATATTTAGGAAATACTTTCTTGTTTTTATAGGATCAGCAATCTTTGCTGCTGGCCTAGAATTCTTTTTAATTCCTAATAAAATATTAGATGGAGGAGTTGTAGGTATCTCTATTATTGCTCAAAATTACATTAGCTTACCAATAGGGGTATTTATTTTCTTATTTAATATTCCTTTTCTTTATTTAGGTTATAAGCAAATAGGTCTTAATTTTACTATTGCTTCATTATTTGGAGTAACAGCTTTGTCTGTAATGACTGCTGTATTTCATCCCTATCCACCATTAGTAACTGATCCCTTTTTGGCTTGTATTTTTGGAGGTATAATATTAGGTATTGGAGTAGGTTTAGTTATTAGAAGTGGTGGAACGCTAGATGGAAGTGAGATGTTTTCTATTTTTGCTACGAAAAATTTACCTATTTCTGTAGGTGAAATGGTTTTAGCTATAAATGTTGTTATTTTTGTCGTTTCTGGCTTTATTTTTAGTTGGGAATCAGCACTTTATTCTATGATAAGTTATTTTATAGCTGCAAAAGTTATGGACGTTGTAATTGAGGGATTAAATGATTCTAAGTCTGTAATGATAATTTCCAAAGAGTATCGAAAAATTAGTGATGAAATACAACAACAGTTGGGAAGGGGAGTCACCCTTCTTAATGGTGAAGGTGGATATAGTGGAGACGAAACTAAAGTAATTTTTTGTGTAATTACTAGAATAGAGGAAGCAACTTTGAAAAGTATAGTTGTAGAAAATGATAAAAATGCCTTTTTATCTATAGGTAATATAGCAGAAGTTAGCGGAGCTAATTTTAAGAAAAAGGATATTCACTAAAATTAAATATGAAAATAGAACTAGTAATAAATAATAAAATAGTTTATTGCTAGGTTTATTTTTATAATAAAGATTATATGCCGTAAAACATTACAGATGTAGTTATTTGTGATATAATCAATGTTGTAATTACAAAAAGATTAGAGGACATATTATGGCGAAAATTTTGTTGTTAGATGGGAATAGCTTAAGTTTTAGAGCATTTTATGCTATGCCACCACTTAAAAATAAAAAAGGATTGTATACAAATAGCGTTTATGGTTTTACGCTTATGTTAGATAAATTATTGTTAGATTTAAATCCAGACTATGCACTAGTAGCGTTTGATAAAGGAAAATCTACATTTAGGCATAAGAGTTATGAAAATTATAAAGGGACACGTAGTAAAACTCCTGATGAATTAATAGAGCAATTTGGTTATGTTAGAGAACTTCTTGATAGTTATGGAATCAAATATGAAGAACACGATGAATATGAAGCTGATGATATTATAGGATCATATGCAAAACAAGCAGAACTTTTGGGGCATGAAGTTATAATAGTTACAGGAGATAAAGATTTAACGCAGTTAGCTACTGATAAGATAACAATTTATTATACTAAAAAAGGTGTAACAGATATAGATTATTATACGCCTAAGTTTATTTATGAAAAATACGGGTTATCTCCATTACAAATAATAGATATGAAAGGTTTGATGGGTGATAAATCTGATAATATACCGGGAATTGAAGGTGTAGGAGAAAAAACAGCTATAAAACTTTTAAAAGAGTACGAAACTGTAGAAAATGTTTTGGATAATATATCGAATATTAGCGGAAAAAAATTAAAAGAACGCTTAGAATCTGGAAAAGATGATGCTTTGATAAGTAAAAAATTAGCTACTATTTTTACGGAAGTACCTTTAGATAATGATGTTTTATCTTTAACTTTTGAAGAAAATATTGATAAGAAAATACAGCTTTTTGAAAAACTAGAGTTTACGTCATTTTTGAAAAAATTAGAAAGTAATAAAGACAAAAAAGGATTAGATATAAATATTGTATTGGCTAGTGATAAAACTGAAATAAATTTAGAAGATAGTAGTATTCATTTGGAATGTTTTACAGATGATTATCATAATAGCGATATTCTAAATATAGCAGTTTACAGCGACAATAAAGTTTATATATTTTCTGAACAAGATTTTTTTGCAAATAAATATATAGTAGAGTTTTTAAATAGTGATAAATCAAAGAATATTTATGATATAAAAAAAGTATCTTATATAGCCAAAAGATATTCTTTGGAAATACAAGGTTATGTTTTTGATGCTAAAATCGCTAATTATTTGATTGATGTAAATATTTCTGATAATTTTAGTAAAATAGTAAATCATTATTTAGGAGAGCATATTTCTAGCGATGAAGATATTTATGGAAAAGGTGCGAAGAGATCAATCCCAGAAATAGAGTTAGTTAATAAGTATATAGCAGAAGTAGCTTATTTAAATTTTAAATTAAAAACTATATTAGAAGAAGCTATGAAAGAAAGAGATGTTTTTGAATTATATAAAAATATAGAATTGCCTATAGCTAGAGTATTAATGAATATGGAGTATGAAGGTATCTGTGTAAATAGAGATACCTTATCAGAAATAAGTACAGATTTAGATGATAGAATTAACAACTTGGAACAGGAAATTTTTAGTTTATCTGGTACAGAATTTAATATATCTTCTCCTAAACAACTAGGTATAGTATTATTTGAAAAATTAGGATTACCCGCTGTGAAAAAAACTAAGACGGGTTATTCTACTTCTGTAGAGGTTTTAGAATTTTTAGAAAATAAGCATCCTATTATTCCGTTAATTATGGAATATAGAACTATTACTAAATTAAATTCTACATACGCTAAAGGTTTAGTTAAAGATATAACTTCGAGTGGAAAAATTCACACTCGTTATGAACAAACTTTAGCAGCTACTGGAAGGTTATCTTCAATTAACCCCAACCTTCAAAATATTCCTATAAGGTTAGAAGAAGGTAGAAAGATAAGAAAAGCCTTTGTACCAAGTTCAGAAGATAATGTAATTTTAGGTATAGATTATTCTCAAATAGAGCTTAGAGTTTTATCCCATATCGCAGAAGATGAAGTTATGATAGAAGCGTTTAATAATGATGAAGATATTCATACGAAAACAGCTAGTCAAGTTAATGGAGTTCTTTTAGATGAAGTTAGCGATGCTATGAGAAGAGAGGCTAAAGCTGTAAATTTTGGTATAGTTTATGGAATATCTGATTTCGGATTGTCAAATAATTTAGGAATAAGTAGAAAGCGTGCTAAAGAGTTTATAGATAAATATTTAGCAACATTTTCTGGAGTCCAAAAATATATGGATAATATAGTTCAATTTGCAAAAGATCACGAGTATGTAAAAACGCTATTCAATCGTCGTAGATATTTGCCAGAAATTAATGCAAAAAATAAATTAATATTTAACTTAAATTCTAGAATAGCGATGAATACACCTATTCAAGGTACAGCAGCTGATATAATAAAAATAGCTATGATTAATGTCTTTGACTATTTACAAAATAATAATTTAAGAGCAAAACTTTTGTTACAAGTACATGATGAGCTTATATTTGATGTCCATAAAGACGATGTAAAAAAATTAGAGGAAGTAGTAAAAAATATTATGGAAAATGCAGCTAATTTAAAAGTTAAATTAAAAGCAGATTCCTCTGTAGGAAATAACTGGTATGAAGCTAAGTAAGTATATATTTTAGAAAGGAAGATATCTATATGAAAAAAGATTTAGTAATAATAACAGGGATAAGTGGTGCAGGTAAAAATAGTGCATTAAGTGTTTTTGAAGATTTTGGATATTTTTGTGTAGATAATATGCCCTCACCTTTAGTTGATTCATTTTTAAAATTATTAGTAGATAAAAATATACAAAGAGCAGCAATTAGTATAGATATAAGAAGTAAAAGTTTCTCTTTAGAAATTAATTCGCTAATAAATAATTTGCGAAAAGATAGTAATTTTAATGTTAAAGTTATTTATATAGATTGTAACGATGAAGTATTGGTAAATAGATATAAAGAATCTAGAAAAAATCATCCACTATCAAAAGAAAAGAGTTTATTAGAAGGTATTTCTATAGAGAGAGAATTAATTGAAAATATTAAATTTATATCTAATTATATTTATGATACTAGTTACTTAAGGGTAAAAGATTTAGTTCAAAAAATATCGGAAGATTTTGATATAATGAAAAAAGATAAGTATCATGTTATGATTTCTAGTTTTGGTTATAAATATGGCATTCCTATTGATGCTGATAATGTTATTGATGTTAGATTTTTAACTAATCCATTTTATATAGATGCCTTAAGAGAAAAAACAGGACTAGATGATGATGTTTTTAATTATGTTTTTGATGATAATACTACTCAAGAATTTTATTCTAAACTAAAAAATCTTATGCTATATATGATAGAGAAATATCAATATGAGGGAAGAGATAAAGTTGCTATTGCCATAGGATGTACTGGAGGAAAGCACAGATCAGTGAGTATTGCTAGACAATTATTTGATGATGTAAAAAAAGAGGGCTATAAGACGTATATTTCTCATCGTGATATAAACACAGGAAGGAGAAATAATGACTAAAGAATTAAAAGTAGTATCAATAGGAGGAGGAACAGGATTATCTGTTTTAATGAGAGGTTTAAAGAATTATCCGTTAGATATTACGGCTATAGTAACTGTTGCAGATGACGGAGGTAGTTCTGGAAAAATACGTAGTGATATGAATATTCCATCTCCTGGCGATATAAGAAATGTAATTGCAGCATTATCAGATGTAGAACCGCATTTGGAAAAAATGTTTCAGTATAGATTTGATATTGGAGAAGTTAGTGGGCACCCTGTAGGTAATTTGATGATAGCAGCTATGGCAGATATTTATGGGGATTTCTCTACTGCAGTAAAAGTCATGAGTAAAATATTAAATGTTAAAGGAACAGTTCTTCCTACAACAAATGATATAGCGACGTTAAATGCTCGTATGAAAAATGGAGAAATTGTTAGAGGAGAATCATCAATTACCGAATATGGTGGGAATATAGACGAGGTTTATATAACTCCTAAAACGGTAAAACCTACTAACTATGTTCTAAAAGCTATAGAAGAGAGTGATTATATAATTATAGGTCCTGGTAGTTTATACACATCTATAATTCCAAATTTAGTAATAGATGGTATTGCAGAAAAGATTGTTAGTAGTAAGGCGAAGAAAATATATGTAGCAAATGTTATGACTCAGTCTGGAGAAACAACAGGATATTCTGTAAGTGATCATATAAAAGCTATAAATAAACATGTCGGAGCTAACTTATTTGACTTAGTAATAGCTAATTCAAAAGATATAGACAATAATATTCTATTAAAATATTATGAGTCGGGACAAGAAAAAGTAGAATTAGATTATGATGAATTAGAGAAGTTAGATATAGAAGTTATTAGTGATGAGGATATTGTCAAAATTGATGGTACTAATATACGACATAATACAGAAAAAGTAGCTGAATTAATATATGAATATATATTAGATAATAAATCAACTATTATATATGAAAGATAGAGTGTTGTAAATTTACTTTAAAATGTACTTTACATTAATAATTAAATGATATAGAATATATTATATTACAGTATATAAACAAGGAGAATAGAAAATGCATTTAAAATTTGATTATTCAAAAGCATTAAACTTCTTTTCTGAACAAGAAGTAAAAAATATGGAAGATTATGTGAAAATAGCTCATAATCAACTTCACAATAAGACAGGGCAAGGTAATGATTTTGTAGGATGGTTAGATTTGCCTACTAATTATGATAAAGAAGAATTTGTACGCATTAAAAAAGCAAATGAAAAAATTAAAAGTGATTCTGATGTATTAGTAGTTATTGGTATAGGAGGATCTTATCTAGGGGCAAGAGCTGCAATAGAAATGCTAAATGATAGTTTTTATAATTTCTATGAGAAAGATAGAAAAACTCCACAAGTATTTTTTGCAGGACACACTATTTCTTCAACGTATACGCAAGAATTAGTTAATTATTTGAAAACAACAGGTAAAGATTTTTCTGTTAACGTAATTTCTAAATCTGGAACTACTACAGAACCTGCTATAGCATTCCGTGTTTTTAAAGATCTTTTAGAAGAGAAATATGGTAAAGAAGAAGCTAAATCAAGAATTTATGCAACGACAGATAAGGCTAGAGGAGCTTTAAAAACTTTAGCAGATAGTGAAGGATATGAAACATTTGTAGTTCCTGATGATGTTGGTGGACGTTTTACAGTTCTTACAGCGGTTGGATTATTACCTATAGCAGTAAGTGGAATTGATATTGATAAAATGATGGCAGGGGCAAAACTTGCTCAAGACGAATTATCAACTGATGATTTATCTAAAAATATTTCGTATCAATACGCAGTTATGAGAAATATTTTACAACAAAAAGGGAAATTAATAGAGATATTAGTTTCTTATGAACCATCAATGGTATACTTCAATGAGTGGTGGAAACAACTTTATGGAGAATCAGAAGGAAAAGATGGAAAAGCATTATATCCATCAAGTGTATGTTTCTCAACAGACTTACACTCAATGGGACAGTATGTACAAGAAGGTCGTAGAATCTTATTTGAAACAGTTTTAAAAGTAAAACAACCTAACTTAAATTTTGAATTAAAAGAAGAAAAAACAGATTTAGATGGTCTTAACTACTTGGCAGGTCAAACTATGGATTTTGTAAATACTAAGGCATTTGAAGGTACACTATTAGCTCATACTGATGGAGGAGTACCTAACTTTGTAGTAGAGCTTCCAGATATGTCAGAATTTACTTTTGGTTATTTAGTTTATTTCTTTGAGAAAGCAGTAGCTATTTCTGGATATTTACAAGGACTTAATCCATTTGATCAGCCAGGAGTAGAAGCATATAAGAAGAATATGTTTGCTTTATTAGGTAAACCAGGTTTTGAAGAATTAAAAGCTGAATTGGAAGAGCGCTTAAAATAAGAATATTTAATATAGTTAGTGTGATTAAATAAAAGTAGAGATTATATGTAATCTCTACTTTATTTTTTGTTGAAAACACAAATTTAAAGATGTGTATCAAAATTTATAATTAATAAGATATAAAAATATTAAAATTAAAAACTCAGATAATATTAATTATATAATCTGAGTTTTAGTTTTATTGAAAATATTTTATTTCTCTATTTAGAATGATTGTAAATGTAACACCTATTGTTATTATGATAGCAATGTATATACCAGATAAAAGCCACCATAGATTAGGGAATATGTTTGTAAATAATACTGTTATAGCAATTATAACGTTAGTTATTATTATTACTGCAAAAAATATAAGTAATTGTTTCATTTGAGAACCGCCTCTTAACAATAATTGTGTAATATTGTTCCAATTAGTAAAAGGTTTTTTCAAATCTTTAGTAAACATATATATAGAATGTATTATGGACACTGCTAAAAACGTAGTCATAGCAGTAATACTGAAAAATAGAGAAGTATTTAAAATAACAATACATACAATAAATAGTACAGATGATATTAATATTTGCAATATAGTTGAAATAAATAATTTTCTAAGTAAAAATTGTTTTAAATGTAGTGGTAGAGTTTTTATATATTCAAAATTTTTATAAT
Organism: Gemella sp. GH3; assembly: GCF_013415425.1. GTDB lineage: Bacteria > Bacillota > Bacilli > Staphylococcales > Gemellaceae > Gemelliphila. Next base: position 7,730 of record NZ_JACBYC010000156.1, read on the forward strand.
CTATAGAAATTGCTAACGCACTAAAAGAGGCAGTACTATATAAGAATATTGCTCCTACAGTTCCTACAATAATTGCTGTTGGTAAAATAATTAAATCTTGTTGTAAATAATTATGACCTCTAAAAACTATTATTATACCAATAAATAAACATATAGAAATAAATGGTGATAAGATATTATTTGATATAAGTGTACCATTTTTAAAGCTTTGCATTGTCATACTATCAAATATTCTTTTTTTGTTGAATGCTTTATTTTTATTCTGTTTTGTTACATTATTATTTTTATTTGAATTCTCTGCAAGACTTATGTTATGTGTAAAATAAGGTTCTATTACGAATTTATTAAGTAGCCATAATAATACAACTAAAATTCCTGCCAATACTAATATTTTGCTAAGTGATTGAAAACTGGTTGGACTTGTAATAACATTAAGGAAAAAATCTCCTTTATACTGACTAATCGGAGTAACTTCTCCTGACATAAAAACAGGTATCATAAAAAAATAACTACCAAATATTAACATAAACAAGACAACCTGTGAAACAACTATAAAAGCAGTTCTATATTTCTTAAATAATTTAATATTAGTAAGAAATGATGATATTAGCATTGTAATAAATAAAACACAAAGTGATATAATTATAGTATATATAAAAACTATTATAATTGATAAAAGTATATTATCATTAGTATATTTAATTGTAGAAATAATATTTAAAACAGCTAATATTAAAATAGATGATGCAGAATTAATTATCATAAAAAGAAATTTGCTATAAAAAATTTCTTTTTGAGTTATTGGAAGATTTGTTAAACTTATTACATCTTTTCCTTCATAAAACACATTAAAAAATACAGAGAAAATAGTAATTAATAAGAATAATAATAAAAATATTACAGTTAATTTATATCTACTAGCATCATAAGAAAGATCATTAATAAAG
>NZ_JACBYC010000140.1 GCF_013415425.1 Gemella sp. GH3
CTAATATTAAAGTTACTTATATCAAAATATTAGATAATTTACTAAGGTTTAATAAAGCTATAGAAAAGTTTTTTTATGCTTCAAAACCGGGATACAATACAGTTTTTCAGCAAAGAATTGATATGAATGATGATAGTGAAGAATTATTCAACAAAATAAAAGCGGACTTAAAACCTAATTTTAACGAAAAATCTTTTAATTCAGCAGATGCAGAAGAATTTTTTAATATAATTGATAGTATAGAAGTAGATATTTTAGAATTGTTTAAAGATGATACGGAATACGATTTTAATAATTACTTGATTACTTTAATAAATGATAAAAAGTTAGATGAATTTATTTGGTTAAATACTATTTATAATCTTTACAAAAATGGTCAAAGTTTAAAAGATATAGTAAATGATTATCGCACAGTTAATACTATTGATTTTTCTGATTTATATAAAATGTATTTGTTTGTAACAGATTATAACGTTAATGAATTGTTGTTGACTGATAAATCAGAATATTTAACTAATGAATATTTGCAGGATATTAATCAATTTTTTGATTATATGTATTCTTTAGTTGATGATATGAAAAATTTTGTTGCTAAAGAAAATAAAAAAGATATCTTGAGTTTTTCTAGTAAATTAACATCTTATACTAATATAAAGACACCATCTAAAGACGAATTTATACAAATAACTAGTAAGTTATTTGTAGTTATGAAGGATTTATATGAAAATGATAATACAAAATTATTACTTAGTAATGTTTATCCTATTTTAGTAAGATCATTCTATGCACCATTAAAAAATGATGACAAAATAAAATATGATTACAATCCTCAATTTATTTATGCATTAGAATATTTACAAGTTATTATTGAGGTGCTTAGTGATGGCAACGTACAATAATTTAAAGCCTACAGATTATTATGTAGTATATAATGATTTTTATAATGAAAATTACAATAAAGAATTGAATCTATTATATTTACCTTTGATAGGATCTAATGCAATAAAATTATATCAATTTTTATCTACAAAAATATTGAGAGAAAAAAATATGACGAATAATTTATTGCATTTTGATATTATTGATAATTTAGGAATGGATATAAAAAAAATATCTTTAATGAGAAAACAATTAGAGGCAATAGGTCTTTTAAAAACATATTTTTGGCAAAGTAATGAAAAAATTGTTTATGTTTATAAAATATTAAGGCCTCTTTCTTTTAATAGTTTTTTTGAAAATCATTTATTGAGTGCATTGTTAAAAAATACTATAGGAGAAGGAAGTTATAATTTATTAGTTGATAAATTTAGTCATAATCAAGTTCATTTTAGTGAGTTTAAGGATATTACTGCAAAATTTTCAGAAGTATTTTCTACTAATAATTTAGATGACTACCAATTTGATAATATTTTAGGAAAAGATACTGGAAAAGGCCCAAACCTGGATAGTTACTATTTTGATTTTAATAAATTAAATTATTTGTTATCTAATAAATATTTAGCAGATATTTTAAATAATAGTGGTATTAAAGAAACTATTTTAGAGTTAGCGCATTTATACAAAGTTACGCCAAATGAGATGGCAGAAGGAATAGAACAATCAGTAGATAGCGTGTCAGGTGGATTAGACATTAATATAAATGATTTAAAAGATTATTTAGCACAACTTTTTATAATTGTAAAAAAACAAGAAGTACCGACATTGAAAAATATGTTAAATAAACATCTTATAAATGATACTTATAATAAGGAAAGAGAATTGACAAATGAAGAAAAGCTAGCTAAAATTATGGATAATTTGAATTATATTGAATTCTTGAATAAAAAACATAGCTTAATTCTTTCTAATGTTGATGGTAATAATATAAATAAATTAATAACAAAATATAACTTTTCATCTGGAGTATTGAACGTTCTTCTTGATTATGCAATTATAGAAAGCAAATCATCAGGAATTCCTAATTTTAATTATCTTGACAAAATTGCGAGTACCTGGTCAAGTCAAAGGTTGATAACTGCGTTAGATGCTATGAATTTTGTTAATAGTGAAAGAGATAAATTTAAACAAACTAGGACACAAAAAGAAGAAAATAAAATAAGAGGAACGAAGTTAGTTAATAAAACTAAAACTATTAGTTATGATTTAGATATTGAAGAATTTTCTAGAAATAAATTGAATATTATTTTGCCTACTAAAACAGTTGAAGAGTTATCTACAATAAAAGAAAAATATAATTTTTCTAATGAACTTATAAACTATTTGTTAGAATATACAGTATCAATTGATGTAAATAAAAAAATACCTACGGCAAATTTTCTAGAGAGTGTAGCATCTAGTTGGCATCTTAATAAGGTTAAAACTATTTCTGATGTGAAAGGTACAATTAATAAGCGTTCTAGTAATAATTATAAATCAAAGAAACATCGTGTAGTAGAAACTCCAGATTATATAAAAAATCAATTAAACAACTTATCTAATTTTAATGAACAAAATTATGAAAGTAATAATGTTAATATTTCTTATGAAGAATATCAAAGGTTATTAAAAGAGAAAGGCATGGAGTAATATGAAGAAAGTAACAGATTTAACTAGTAAAATTTCTATTAAAAAGAATGATATTCAAGATATGTTTGAAAATGTTATTTTGAAAGATAAAACAGTTATTAATTTTATTAATAAATATAATTTATCTTATGATGATGTTAATAACAATACTCAAGTTTTTTATGAATATTACTTATCAAAAAAAAATAAAAAAAGTATTCTTTATAATCCTAAATTACAGTATAAAGATGGTAAAGTTTATTTGATTTATAATGAAACTGCAGAGCAAAAACGTAATAGAGAAGCTAGAAAATTATCTAATAGGATAAAAACAGCATATATTTCTAAAAGTATTTTATATTCTAATTTTTCTAATGTTAATAATACAGGAAATAAGGTTGCAGTTGCGACAAAATTAATATCTATTTGTGATAATATATTGGCTAATAAAGGTGTACAAGGATTATATGTTTATGGTATGACTGGTATTGGTAAGTCTTATTTAATGGGGTGTGTATATAATTATTTAAATAATAAAGGTCTTGAGCCAGCAATAGTATATTTTCCGGAGTTTGTTCGTAAAATGAAATCAAGTATATATAATAATGAATATAATTATATAATTGATGAATTACGTCAACAAAAAGTTTTAATAATAGACGATATAGGTGCAGAAAACATAACAGAGTTTGTAAGAGATGAAATTTTAGTACCTATAATAAATTATCGTTCATCAGAAAAATTAGTAACTTTCTTTACTTCTAACTTATCATTAAGAAATTTAAGTGATGTTTTAGCAGTTACTAAAAATACTATTGATGAAACTAAATCAATGCGTATTATTGGTAGAATAAGTCATCTAGCTAAAGAAGAATTTTTAGATGCTAAAAATGAAAGAGGTAGTTATTAATAAGTTTAATAGAGTGTTTTAATTATAATAAAAATTTTATAATTTATTTTAAAATATTAACTACTTGTCAAAACAATATTTTTATGATACAATACGAATCATAATATAGTATTTACGTTAAGGACAAGATATATAAATTAATTATTTAAGAGAGAGTATGGTGCTGAAAATACTTATAATTCTTTATATGTTACTACCTTTTAGCCGCGTAGAAGAATGGCAATCTTTACTTGCTACAATGAGGAGATAATTATATCTCAAAATTGGGTGGTACCACGAAATATTAGTTCGTCCCTATGTGAAAATTTTTTCACATAGGGATTTTTATTTTTGTTAAATAACGTAATATAAATATAATTTTTTATAAAAAGGAGAAAGAATATGGTAGTATTAAAATTCCCAGATGGTAATTCACGTGAGTATGATAATAAGACAGCATTAGATGTTGCAGAAAGTATCAGTGTTAGCTTAAAGAAAAAAGTTTTGGCAGCTAAACTTAATGATGAGTATCTAGAATTAGATAAAGTTATAGATAAAGATGGAAAAATTAAATTAATAACATCAGATGATAATGACGCAGATAGCTTATACGTTTTAAGACACTCGTCTGCACATTTACTTGCTCAAGCATTACGTAGAATATACGGATCAGATGTTTGCTTTGGAGTAGGGCCGGCTATAGAAGGAGGATTCTATTATGATTTTGATATGGAAGAGAAAATCAACGAAGAAGATTTAGCAAATATTGAAAAAGTAATGAAAAAGCTAGTTAGTGAAAATCATAAAATAGAAGGAAGAGAAGTTTCCAAACAAGAAGCGTTAGAAATATTTGCAAAAGATCCTTATAAAGTAGAATTAATAAATGATTTACCAGAAGATGAAGTAATTACTGTTTATAAACAAGGAGAATTTGTTGATCTTTGTAGAGGAGGACATGTAAGTAGTACATCAAAAATAAAAGAATTTAAATTATTATCTGTAGCAGGAGCATATTGGCGAGGAAATAGTGACAATAAAATGTTACAAAGAATTTACGGTACAGCATTTTATACTAAAGATGCTTTAGAAGATCATCTAAGAAAATTAGAAGAAGCAAAAGAAAGAGATCATAGAAAATTAGGTAAAGAATTAGGAATATTTACTACTAGTCAAAAGGTAGGAGCAGGATTACCTTTATGGTTACCTAATGGTGCAACTATTCGTCGTACAATTGAACGTTATATAGTAGATAAAGAAGTTGAGTCAGGGTACGATCACGTTTATACACCAGTGCTTGCTTCGGTAGAATTATATAAAACTAGTGGTCACTGGCAACACTACCAAGATGATATGTTCCCATCTATGAAAATGGATCATGAAGAAATGGTTTTACGTCCTATGAACTGCCCTCATCATATGATGATTTATAAAAATGAAAAACATTCGTATAGAGAACTACCTATTCGTATTGCTGAATTAGGTCTGATGCATAGATATGAAGCTAGTGGAGCAGTTAGTGGGCTTCAACGTGTACGTGGAATGACTTTAAATGATGCACATATCTTTGTACGCCCTGATCAAATAAAAGATGAATTTAAACGAACAGTATCATTGATTCAAGAAGCATATAAAGATTTAGGTATAGAGAAATATAGCTATAGATTATCATACAGAGATCCAGAAAATAAAGAGAAATATTTCGATGATAATGAAATGTGGGAAAATGCACAAAGCATGTTAAAAGAAGCAGCAGATGAATTAGGTCTTAATTATGTAGAAGCGGAAGGAGAAGCTGCTTTCTACGGACCAAAACTTGATGTTCAAATAGAAACTGCTATAGGTAAGCAAGAAACTTTATCAACAGTTCAATTAGATTTCTTATTACCAGAAAGATTTGAATTAGAATATATAGGCGAAGATGGTAAGGCACATAGACCAATAGTTATTCATAGAGGAGTAGTTTCTACTATGGAAAGAATGGTAGCATTCTTATTAGAAGAGCATAAAGGAAATTTACCAACATGGTTAGCTCCTAATCAAGTAAGAATTATTCCAGTAAATAATGAATATCATTATAACTATTCAAGAGAATTAATGGATGACTTGAAAAAATCAGGAGTTAAAGTTTCTATAGATGATAGAAATGAAAAATTAGGTTATAAGATAAGAGAAGCAGCTAGCAAGAAGATACCTTATACACTAGTAATAGGAGATAAAGAGGTAGAAAATAAAGAAGTTAATGTTAGAACATTCGGATCACAAGACCAAAAAACTAAATTATATAGTGAATTTAAAGAAAATATTTTAAGAGAAATTAAAGAAAGATTAATCAATAAAGAGGCATAATATGGTATTAAAACAATTAATAAATGAAATCCAAGAAGGAGAAAGAAAAGTTGTAGTAAAAACTACAAAAGGCGATTTAACTTTTAAACTATTCGAGAAAGATATTCCCAAAACAGTAGAAAATTTTATAGAACTTGCTAAAAAAGGATATTACAATGGAATAATATTTCATAGAGTTATAAAAGATTTTATGATTCAAGGAGGAGACCCAACAGGAACAGGAATGGGTGGAGAATCTATATGGGGAACATCTTTTGAAGATGAGTTTTCTATGGACTACTTTAATTTCTACGGTGCATTATGTATGGCTAATGCTGGACCTAATACTAATGGAAGTCAATTTTTTGTTGTACAAGCCAAACACGTGGATAATATGATGCTTTCAAATATTGAACAAGGAGGATGGCCTAAAGAAGCTATAGAAGTTTATGCAGAAAAAGGAGGCACTCCTTGGCTAGATCATCGTCATACTGTTTTTGGTCAATTGATAGATGGTTATGATGTATTAGAGGATATAGCATCTACAAAAACAAATTCACAAGATAAACCTCTAGAAGATATAAAAATTATAGAAATAGTAATAGATTAATAAAAAAAGCGACAAATTTTGTCGCTTTTTTTATTAATATTGTTTTAAATATTGTTCAACTTCCCAATCTGTAACACGTGTTCTAAAGGCATCCCATTCAATAGATTTTGCCTCTATAAAGTTTTGGAATATATGCTCACCTAAAGAATCTTTAATAATATCTGAATTGCTTAATTCTTTTAATGCTGTATATAATGTTGATGGTAATTCATCAATACCTGCATTAATACGTTCTTCTTTTGTCATAACATATATATTGCTATTTACTTCAGCATTAGGAATTAATTTATTTTTTATTCCATCAAGTCCAGCAGATAAAATAGCTGCCATAGCTAAGTATGGGTTAGCAGCTGGATCCACAGAACGTACTTCAACTCTAGTTGATTTACCTCTTGATGCAGGAATTCTTACTAAAGGAGAACGGTTCGATGTAGACCACGCAACATAACAAGGTGCTTCGTATCCTGGAACTAGACGTTTGTATGAATTAACAGTAGGATTACATATAGCAGTAAAGCTACGAGAATGTTTTAGAATACCTGCTATAAAATGATATGCATCTTGAGATAATTTATTTGCAGAAGATTCATCATAAAAACGATTTTCTCCGTTTGAGAATAAAGAAATATTACAATGCATACCAGAACCATTAATTCCATAAATAGGTTTTGGCATAAATGTTGCATGTAATCCATGTTTTCTAGCTATAGTTTTTACTATAAGTTTAAATGTTTGTATGTTATCACAAGCACTAATTACATCTGTATATTTGAAATCTATTTCGTGTTGACCAGGTGCAACTTCGTGATGGCTTGCCTCTATATCAAATCCTAATTTCTCAAGCTCTAAAACAATATCACGTCTAACATTTTCACCTAAATCAACTGGAGCAAGATCGAAGTATCCTCCATTATCATTAAGCTCTAAACTAGGTTCACCATTTTCAGTTAGTTTAAATAAGAAAAATTCAGGCTCTGGTCCAAGATTTAATGTATCATAACCTAAATCATTCATTTCTTTTAATACACGTTTTAAGTTTCCGCGTGGATCACCAGCAAATGGCTTTCTATCAACAGTATATACATCACATATGAAACGTGCTACTTTTCCATATTCACTATCCCAAGAAAATACTAAAAATGTATCAAGATCTGGATATAAATACATATCACTCTCTTCAATTCTAACAAAGCCTTCAATAGATGATCCATCAAACATCATATTATTATCTAAAACTTTATCTATTTGACTAACAGGAACTTCAACATTTTTTATAGTACCTGTAATATCTGTAAATTGTAACCTTATATATTTTACATTTTCTTGTTGAATAATATCTAAAATTTGTTCTTTTTTCATAAAAAATCTCCTTTAACTTAAAAACATCTTATTTTTTGTTATAAAATCTAGAAAGGTCGCCTCGCCCTATTGAAGATTGTTCTCTGTTGGATCCAGAAGGTCCTATAAATATATCATTATGAATGATTTGTCGAATTTTACTAATCTCAGAAGAAACTTTTTTGTTGTTAATTATTTCATCTATAGCTTTAATACTAAAACCTTTCGTTAATAATTCTTTTATATACAGTAGCTTATCAACATCATTTAAAGAAAATAACCTAGTATTTCCTTCTGTTCTTTCTGGAGTGATTAAGTTTTTCTCTTCATAGTATCTTATTTGTCTTGCAGAAAGTTGTGTAATTTTGGTTACAACACTTATTGGAAGAGCTGGTAAATTTCTTTGAAAATCTTTAAATCCCACATAAATCACCTACCTGTAATATTTATAGGATAATAATAACACAAAAATATCTTAAAATAAAATATAATGTTAAATAATCTTACATTAAATTTTATAGTTGTTATTTATAATATAAAACTAGAATATATTTTAAATTTTTTGTAGCTATAAAATTATAAAAAAGTATGTTAAAATATATTTAATAATTATTAAAGAACGGAGGACTATATATGTT